>DNAU01000190.1 GCA_003491925.1 Chloroflexota bacterium | reverse complement strand
GTGCGGCCGCTGGGCGGACGGGACCGTCGCTCCACGGCCCCGCCGCCCGCCATGATCTGGCTCAGCGTGTGGCGGCGATCGCCTGCAGAACCGCTGGCTCCCCCTCCAGCTCCCGACTCGGGGCGCTGACGGTCTCCGGCCTTCCGAACAGGAACCCCTGGGCCCGGGTCACGCCCAACCGGATCAGCTCGGCGGCGACGCTCAGCTTCTCGATCCCCTCGGCCACCACGTCGGCGTTGATCTGCTCGGCGAGCGCGATGCACTCGAAGATGAGTGCTCTCGCCTCGCCGTCGAAGCAGCGGTTGGTGACCCCGGCGTCGATCTTGATGACCTCGGGGCGGGTTGCATAGAGGAGGTCGAGGCCAACCCCCGGCCGCCCGGTGTCGTCGATCCCGATCTTGAACCCGGCTCTCCGGTAGACGTCGACCCGGGCCGAGAGCTGGCCGAGATTGGTGAAGCGATCGGCGTCGGCGATCTCCAGCACGACATTGGCGGGGGGCCGCCCGATCCAGCGCAGCAGACTGCGCATCTGGTCGACGTCCTCGTCGACGTCGGAGACGGCTGAGAGGTCGATGTTGAGGTAGAGCTCGGCGTCGCTCCGGATGCCCTCGGCACCCCGGACCACCGCGCGGCGGCAGATCCAGTCCAGCTCGTTGGCCACACCCAGCCGCTGGGCCGTCGCGAAGAACTCCTCGACGTTCTCGGCACCGTCCAGGTTGATCGGCCTGGAGAGGCCCTCGTAGGCAACGATGTGCGCGTCGGGCAGGGTGACGATCGGCTGGTACACCGGGTGGATCTGCTGGGAGGCGAGGGTCCGGCTGAGCAGGGTGGTCCAGCCGCGTCCCGGGTCGGCAGCCGGGCGGCCGGTGATCGACCCGGTCACCCGGTTGCGTCCCTCACGCTTGGCCCGGCCAAGCGCCTCGCCGGCCCGAGCCCACACCGTCGCGGGGTCCTCGCCGGGGGCGCCCACCGCCCAGCCGATGCTCACCCGAGCCGGGAAGGCTCCACTGACGAGCTCGGTGACCGCCGCACGCATCCGCTCGGCGACGCTGCCGACGACGGCGGTGGCGGCGCCGACGGTGAGGATCGTGAACTCGTCGTCGCCGGTGCGGCTGACGACGTCGCGCTCCCGCGTCGACGCCAGGAGGGTCCGAGCCACGGAGCGCAGCGCGTCGTCGCCGGCCTCCCGGCCCAGGGCGCTGTTGAGCTGATCGAGGTGGTCGAGGTCGACCGAGATGATCGCGAACGAGTCGCGGACCTCGCGGCAGCGCTGCTCGAATGTGGTGCGGCCGATCAGCCCGGTCAGCGAGTCGGTCGGCACTTCGGGCACCGCAATCGGCCCCTGGACCCGGACCAGGTTTGAGACCGCCAGGGTCGCGATCCCGCTCAGGCCGTCGACCAGGGTGATCTCGTCATCGCGGAAGGCCCGGTCGTGTCGCTCCGCGACGATCATCGCGCAGATCACGGTGCCGGCGTGGATGGGGCTTGCGATCCGGTGGGGGGAGGGGCCGGCCTCGGCGAGGGTGTGGTCCCCGGTGACGGCAGCCAGGATGAGGGGATCGGCGCTGAGGAGATGGCTCTCCCCGACGGTTGCCCCGGCTGCTGCGCCATGCTCGCCGGCCACCACCATCGTGTCGCGTTCGATCCTGTACACCCGGGCGATCACCGGGGACGCTGTGCGGGTCTGGAGAAGCTCGACGACCGCCTCGCCTGCGGCGGTCATCACGGTGTCGACCTCCCGCCCGGTGCTGATCCGGGTCATCGCCTCGAGGATCCGGTCCGGGCGGTTGCCGCGGCGAGCGCCGCGCGGGCTGCCGCCCCGACCGAGACGGCCGAGCTGACCGATGTCGCGGCGGGTCGGGCGATGGGGGGAAAGCGGCGCCGGGGCAGGGCGGGGAAGCGCCAGGGTGCCGGCCGCGGCGGCAGTGGCCCCGGCGGCGGCGACCGCCATGGCCAGCCCCACGGCGCCGGTCGCCCGCAGACTGCCGATCTCGAGGGGGCCGTGGCTCCCGGTGAGGATGACGGCGGCGAGCAGCCCGGTTGCGGCGACCAGGAAGGAGAGGGTTGCCGCCCTGGCGCGCCCGGATCTGACGGGGCGCGCGCAGGGCGGGGAGAGTGGGGGGTTGGGGGTGGGTTGGGGGGAGGTCACGTTGTCATCGCTTGGGGCGCTGGTGGGATGAGCCCATTCTCCGGGGCGGGCACCGGAGGCCCAAGAGCAAGGGGCGTCAAAGTGCTGCAGTGCACTTGCACTCGTTGGCGCGATCCGTGACATCGCGTCTTCTCTCCGTCACCTGCGCCGCAGCGCGCGTGGCAGTCCGCGCCGATCCTGCACCCGGTGGTACGCACGGAGTGGCCGGGTTGAGCGGGTGAGGTGAGCCTGCCCCGTGTCTTGTGCTCTCCGTCTCGAACTCCGGGGCAGATCCGGCATACCGGCCGGCTGGCTGTGGACACGCGGCCTTCACCTCAGCTATCCTCAGGCGCAGAGTACGAAGCTGAGCTCCCAAAATGGGCGGCTCCAGCCATCAGAGGGTGTCCATGCCCGGCGCTCGCTCCCGCCCCAAGACCCCCGACGTCGTCGCCGCGGCTCAGGCGGCCGGCATCCGCCACCTCGATCTCCAGTTCACCGATGTCACGGGTTCGGTGAAGACGGTGACCATCCCCGCCGACGAGCTCTCCGCAGCCCTGGAGCACGGGGTCTGGTTCGACGGGTCGTCGGTGGAGTCGGTGGCTCGGACCGCCGAGTCGGACATGTACCTGGTCCCCGATCCGGACACCTTCACCCTCCTCCCCTGGGCTGCGGTGCCCACCGGGCGGATGATCTGCTGGGTGACCACCCCCGAGGGGGACGCTTATGCCGGGGATCCGCGCGGGGCGCTGCGGAGGGCCATCGAGAAGGCAGCCTCGCTCGGATACGCCTATCGGGTGGGACCGGAGATCGAGTTCTACCTGCTCGAGCGGGACGGGCTGGGACGGCCGGTGCAGCCGCCCCACGATCGTGGCGGCTATTTCGACTTCGCGACCGATCCGACCGTGGCGGTCCGGCAGACCATGGCAGAGCAGCTCCGCGCCATGGGTCTCGGGGTCAACACCATCCACCACGAGGTGGGGAGCGGGCAGCACGAGATCGACGTGGTCGCCCAGGAGGCCCTCAAGGCGGCGGATGACGTGGTCACCTTCCGCTACACCCTGCGGGCCATCGCCCAGCAGCACGCCCTGACCGCGACCTTCATGCCCAAGCCCTTCTTCGGGCAGCCCGGCAGCGGCATGCACGTCCACCAGTCACTGACCCGAGCCGGCGACGGCGGCAACGCCTTCGCGGGCGACGACGACTACGGGCTGAGCGATGTCGCCAAGCACTTCATCGCCGGCCAGCTGCACCACGCGGCGGGGATGTGCCTCGTCCTGGCCCCGCTGATCAACTCGTACAAGCGCCTGGTGCGCGGGTTCGAGGCCCCGGTCTTCGTCTCCTGGGCGCGCACCAACCGCGGGGCCTTGGTCCGCGTGCCCCACGTGGGGCGCCCCGAGGTCACCCGGGTAGAGCTGCGCAGTCCGGACCCGTCCTGCAACCCCTATCTCGCCTTCGCGGTGATGCTGCGCTGCGGCCTGGATGGCATCGAGCGCCGGCTCGCCCTCCCGCCGCCGGTGGAGGAGTCCCTCTACGGCTTCGACGACATCGAGCTGGAGCGTCGCAACGTCGGACTCCTCCCCGACAACCTCAAGGACGCCATGACCGCTCTCGAGGCGGATGAGGTGGTGCTCGACGCGCTCGGCGACACCCTGGCGGAGCGGTTCCTGGAGGTCAAGCTCCTGGAATGGAAGGAGTACCGCGCCCAGGTCACGCCGTGGGAGCAGGAGCAATACCTGGAGCGAGCCTGATGACCGCAGAGGGCACCGGCGCGGTGGCCGGGAGGCCGCGGTGATCACCGTCAAGGACCTCTGGCGCGGCGCTCTGCCCGCCGGAACCGAGCTGCTCGGCGGTCGCGGGGGCCTCGAGCGTCAGGTCGACTGGGCCACGTCCCTGCGCACCCGCCCTCCCGCCTTCGAGGCCATCAAGGGCGGAGAGATCGCCTTCATCGCCGTGCGTTCCATCAAGCTGCTCGATGAGCGTCTCGACCTCACCCGGGTCCTCGACAGCTTCGCCGGGAAGGGCGGGGTGGCGGCTGCGGTCATAGGGGAGGTGGCGGATCCGGCTGTCGAGCTCGCCGATCGTCTGATGCTCCCCCTGCTCCGGCTGCCCGAGCAGGCCCACCTCGCCGACGTGCAGCAGGCCACGACCCGGTTCATCCTGGACCAGCGCACCGCCCTTCACGATCGCGCTCAGGAGCTCCAGACCGAGCTGATGGAGCTGGCCCTCAACGGGGCCGGCCCGGCCGGGATCGTGGAGCGCCTCGCCGAGCTGCTCGGGCTGCCCTGCGCCTGGCAGGACGAGTCGGGGGAGGTCCGCCGTGCGGCCGGCGATCTGCCTCCGTCCGCCGGCGACCGGCCCTGGGGTGCCGAGATGGCCGCCATCCGGCGCTTCGCCGACTCCTCCGCCGTGCTGGCCGCCAACCCGCCGGTCCGCGAGTTCCAGCTCGGTGTGCCGGGGATCGCCCGTGTGGTCGCGCCCATCCCCCTCCGCGATGGCATCGGTGGTTTCATCTCGGTGCTGGCGTACGAGTCCGACCTGGGCCAGCTGGCTCGGCTCGGCTGCGCTCGGGCAGCCTCGGCGTGCGCCATCGAGCTGGACCGGGAGCGGGCCGTCCTGGCCGCACGCGACGACCTCGAGGGAGAGTTCGCCACCGCCCTGCTCACCGGGGCCTACAGCTCCGAGGGGTCGATGCTGGAGCGGGCTCGCCGGGTGGGCGCTTCGCTCGGCGACGAGTCCGTGGTCATGGTCGTGCGCCCGTCCTCGCGCACCCTCGCTCCTGATCCCCAGGGATGGCCGGAGAGCGGTGTGCGCTCGGCTCAGCGCTGGGCCCAGCGTCGCGGGCTGCGGGTGCTCGCCGCCGCTCACCAGGGCGCCGTGGTGGTCATCGCCGCCTCCGGGCAGACCGACCTGCGGCGGGCCGCCGCCGAGCTTGCCGCCGACTGCCGCGGGGTGGCGGGGAACCTCCCCATGGCGGTGGGCATCGGCCGTCCCAAACACGGGCTGGGCGGGGTCCACAGCTCACACCGCGAAGCCGAGCAGGCCCTGGGCATGGGCCTCAAGCTGGATGCCACCGCCGTGGTGGTCAGCTTCGTCGACCTCGGGCTCCACCGTCTGCTCTACTCGGTCGCCCAGCACCCCGAGCTCCACGAGTTCCTCCGCGACAGCCTTGGCGCGCTGATCGCCTACGACGAGAAGGGGAGCGGCGACCTGCTGCGCACCCTCGACGCCTTCTTCCGGTGCCACGGATCGCCCACCGAGACGGCTCAGGAGCTGAAGCTGCATCGCAACACCGTCCTCTATCGCCTCCGCCGGATCGAGGAGGTGGGGCGGCTGCGTCTCAACGACCCCGACACCCGCCTCAACCTCCAGCTCTGTCTGCGCATCCGGGACGTTCTGCAGGCTGCGGGCTGAACCGCCGCGAGGCACCGCCCTGGTGCCCTTGGGGCGGCACGCGCCGGCGATCTTGTGCCAGACGCCCAAGAAATCGGTTCGCCGATTGGTGCGGCCAGCCCTCGGGATCCCCCGTCGACCCCGGCTAGGGTGTGCGCCGCAGGATCCAGGTCTGGCAGGGAGATCTCCCTTGCGATTGATGTCGCGCGTCCGCGTGGGCGGCTGCCTCGGGCTCGCCGCCGCCGTCCTCCCGCTGATCGCCCACGCCGCCGGTCCGACCGTCGACCCCACGCCCGGCCAGCAGGCGGGGGTCGCCGTCGACACCCTCTGGGTGATCCTGGCGGCGGCCTTGGTGCTCTTCATGCGGGCCGGTTTCGCCATGCTCGAGGTCGGCTTCACCCGGATGAAGAACGTCGGCACGGTGGTGGCGAAGATCGTCGTCAACCTGTCGATCAGCTCGATCATGTGGTGGGCGGTGGGCTTCGGCCTCGCCTTCGGAGCCGGGAGCGGCTTCCTCGGTCACCTGATCGGCGGCGGCGCGGGATTCTTCCCCTCGTTCACGCCCGGCTCGACGCTGGATCTGCCCGCCCTGCACGGGTCGGATGTTCCCGCGGCGGCGAAGTTCTTCTTCGAGTTCGTCTTCTGCGCCATCTCCCTGGCGATCGTCTGGGGGACGATGCTGGAGCGCACCAAGTTCATCGTCTACATCCTCTTCGCGATCCCCTTCGCGGGCTTCATCTATCCTCTGATCAGCCACTGGGTGTGGGGTGGTGGCTGGTTGGGCGCTGGCCTCGGCGTTCAGGACTTCGCCGGATCGGGGGTCGTCCACCTCACCGGGGCCACCGCCGGTTTCGCTGGTCTGCTGCTGCTCGGCCCGCGGATCGGCAAGTACGGCCGTGACGGCAGGCCCAATGCCATCCCCGGGCACAACATGCCGCTCGCTCAGCTGGGCGTGCTGATCCTCTGGTTCGGGTGGATGGGCTTCAACCCCGGCTCGACCCTGCAGGCGCTCAACCTGCACTTCGCGGACGTGGTGGTGGTCACCAACCTCGCCGCCGCGTCGGGTGCCATGGCCGCGATGGCGGTGATCTACCTGCGGCAGAGGAGCCTCGACGTCGGCATGATCGGCAACGGAGCCATCGCCGGTCTCGCCGCCATCACCGCTCCCTCCGGATTCGTCCAGCCCTGGGCCGCCCTGATCATCGGTGCCGTCGCCGGTGTGATCGTGGTCTTCGGGGTCCTTCTCATCGACAGGTTCCTCGATGACCCCGTCGGCGCCCTCTCGGCCCACGGTCTCGCCTGCGTCTGGGGGCTTCTCTCCTGCGGCCTCTTCGCCGACCCTGCCCTCGTCCGGTTCAACGGCACCGGCCGAGGCGGGCTCTTCTACACCGGCAACCTCGCCCAGCTCGGCGCCCAGGCGGTGGCGGTCCTCGCCATCGTCGGTACCGTCTTCTGCCTCTCCTTCGGCCTCTTCTGGATCCTCAAGCAGACGGTCGGACTGCGGGTGAGCGAGCGTCACGAGATCGACGGACTCGACATCAGCGAGCACGGCATGTGGGGCTATCCCGAGAGCTTCATGCCGGTGCCGGGAGGCGCCTATATTCACCCTGACGCAATCGCCGTGGCAGCGGGTGGGCGAGCCCTGGTCGCGGCCTCAGGGGAGACGACGGTATGAGGAAGGTGGAGGCCATCATCAGGCCCGATCGCCTCCAGGCGGTCCAGGACGCTCTCGATGCCCTGGGCTCCTCCGGGGTGACCGTGACCGAGGTGCTGGGCTGCGGTCGCCAGCGGGGCTACACGGAGATGTACCGGGGGACCCGCGTCAACATCTCCCTGCAGCGCAAGGTCAAGGTCGAGGCGGTGGTCGTGGATGCCCGGGTCGAGGCGGTGGTCGAGGCGATCGTCGGCGCCGCGCGGACCGGGGAGATCGGGGACGGCAAGATCTTCATCCTGCCCGTCGACGAGGCGGTGCGCATCCGGACCGGCGAGCGCGGCGACGGGACCATCCACCATCTCGAGCAGGAGCACTGGGGCCACTGATCGGGCGCCGTCCCGGGCACCCGTGGTGGCGTGGGCCACCGCAGCCGAGAGGCTCGAGCCTGAGCACAAGCCGAGCCCGTGCGCAATTGTGCGAGCGGCCCATTGGAGCCATGACGGCCGGCCCGTAGGATCGCGAGATCTGGCGGTGTCCGCGGTGGCCACCCTCAGCCGCCATCCCCTGAAGAGCCCCAGTGGAGGCGCCCATCATGAGTGCACGTCCGTCGCCCGCTCCCGACGTTCGCATCCTGGAGATGTTCACGACCTCGGCCGCCGGGCTGGCGGGGGATCTCTACCAGGCACGTCAGCCCCTGCTGCCGGTGCTGCAGGGGCGGATGCTGCGGGTCGATGAGTTGAACATCACCGCGGGCCTGGAGCGGCAGAGCCCGCTGGCCGCCGCGGTGATGGCACTGGGGCCGGCGGTGGCCGCGGTCGGTGCCAGGGTCGCCGCCATGGGTGGGCTCGGGGCCGCGGAGGGGACCGCGATGGCGGGAGTGGCGGAGAGCGTCGTCGAGGTGGGACTCGACGCGCTCGATGCAATCGAGGTGGGGGGAGGACTGCGGGATCGACCGTCGACTTCGCCCACCGACTGGCCCACACGACCCATCTGGCGAGCACCCTCGCAGGCGGGCCACGCGCGGTCTCGCGCCGCGCCGGGAGGGGCTGCCCGCCACGCGCCCCGGCGCTCTGGCCGATGCTCCTCGAATCGCTGAGCACCCGCATCCGGGTCAAGCAGCATTGGCAGCACGGGCCCGGCTCGGCGGGCTGGCTGCGCCGCGTCGAGGCCGCCTCGGCCTGCCGCGACGCCGCCGTGCACAGCATGAGGGCGCACGCCACGGCGGTGGCGACGCGTGCCGCCTCCTCCACGGAGCGCCTGATCCGCTGCCTGACCTTCGCCGCCCTCTACTGCGGCTTCGCGATGCTCCAGCGCCCCCCCTGGGTGGTCGACGGCGTCGCGATGCGCGCCGAGAACGCCGCCGAGCGGGTCGCCGTCCCCGTGCAGCTCAGGAGGGTCGTCTATCCCTTCAGGCCGGAGGGCCAGGGCGCGACGGCCTTCTGACCCTGGCGGCACCCCGGCCCCGCAACCGGGGATAATCGCCGGCCTTTGGTAGACTTCCAGTCGATGACCTACATCGTCACCGAGACCTGCGTTGACCTGAAGGACAAGTCCTGCATCGAGGTCTGCCCGGTCGATTGCATCCACGAGACCGACGACGATCGGATGGTGTACATCGACCCCGACGAGTGCATCGATTGTGGCGCCTGCGTCGATCCTTGCCCGGTCGACGCGATCTTCGCGGAGGAGGATGTTCCCGCCGCCCAGATCGCCTACGTCGACATCAACAAGCTGTACTTCAAGGACAAGGAGGGGGCGCGGGCCCGGCTCGACGAGCTCAAGCCGCGGGCCTGACCCGGCAGGCACCCGGTCCGTAGAGCGGCTGCTCTGAGCGGCGCCGCCCGAGCCCGGCATCCCCCTTCCGCCTGCGCGGCGTGGCTGTGCATTCATCGCAAATCCAGCCTTCGATTTTTGTGCCGCGCGCACAAGTGACGCGGAGCCAGTCTCGTCCTGACCGTCCATGGCGGATCAGCCCCGAGAGCGGCTACGCTCAGCCGGATGTGATAGCAGGGTCCTGCCCATAAGGGACGGGCCGTCGGCCAGCCGATGCAAGGGGAAGTGGATGCCAACTGACGAGAAAGCAGCAGCCGGGGCCACCCCGAAGGATGTCATCAAGAAGGCGAAAGAGGCCGGCACCAAGATCGTCGATCTGCGCTTCACCGACCTCCCCGGAACCTGGCAGCACTTCAGCATCCCGGTCGGCGAGCTGAACGAGGCGCTCTTCGAGGAGGGGATCGGGTTCGACGGCTCGTCGATCCGCGGCTTCCAGAAGATCCACGAGAGCGACATGCTCCTCTTCCCCGATTCGGGGCGGGCGATGGTGGACCCGTGCCTCGAGGTGCCCACCATGGCGATCGTCTGCGACGTCCGGGATCCGCTGACCAAGCAGCCGTACTCCCGCGACCCTCGCTACGTCGCCCGCAAGGCGGAGACGTACCTTGCCAAGTCCGGGGTCGCCGACCTCTCGTACTGGGGGCCGGAGGTCGAGTTCTACATCTTCAACAACGTCCGCTTCGACCAGAACGCGCACGAGGGGTACTACTTCATCGATTCCGATGAGGGGATCTGGAACAGCGGCAGCGACACCGGATTCAACCTCGGATTCCGGCCTCGGCACAAGGAGGGGTACTTCCCCGTCCCGCCGACCGACCAGCTCCAGGACCTGCGCAGCCGGATCGTGCTGGCCATGCTCGACTCCGGGATCGACATCGAGGTCCATCACCACGAGGTCGGCACCGCCGGGCAGACCGAGATCGACATGCGCTTCGGTCCACTGGTGGAGATGGCGGACAACGTCCTCCTCTACAAGTACATCGTCCGGAACGTCTGCCGGCAGCACGGCTTCACCGCCACCTTCATGCCCAAGCCCCTGTTCGGGGACAACGGCAGCGGGATGCACACCCACCAGAGCCTCTGGGCGGACGGCAAGCCGCTGTTCGCGGGCGACGGGTATGCGGGCTTCAGCCAGTTGGGGCTGAACTACATCGGCGGGTTGTTGAAGCACGCGCGCGCGCTGTCGGCCATCATCGCTCCCACCACCAACAGCTACAAGCGTCTGGTGCCGGGCTACGAAGCGCCGGTGAATCTGGCGTACTCGCGCCGCAACCGGTCCGCCGCCTGCCGCATCCCCATGTATTCGGCCAGCCCCAAGGCGAAGCGCGTGGAATTCCGTCCACCCGATCCGGCCTGCAACCCCTATCTGTCGTTCGCGGCGATGCTGCTGGCGGGTCTCGACGGCGTGGCCAACAAGATCCACCCCGGCGAGCCGCTCGACAAGGACATCTACGATCTCTCGCCCGAGGAGTTGAAGAACGTTCCCTCGATGCCGGCTTCGCTTGAGGAAGCCCTCGACTGTCTCGAAGAGGATCACGAATTCCTGCTAAAAGGCGACGTCTTCAGCGAGGAACTGATCGAAACGTTCATCGATTACAAGCGCAA
>DNAU01000056.1 GCA_003491925.1 Chloroflexota bacterium | reverse complement strand
GGGGGGGATCCGCTTCGAGACCCTCTTCCTCAGCGCCGGCTGCGCCCTGGCGCTGGTGCTCCCGCCGCTCTGGGCGAGCCTCCGGCGCCGGCACCCCGACCCCGCCCTCTGGCGGCGCATCGGCGCCGCGGTGGCGGGGACGGCGGCGGCGGCGATCCCGATCATCGGCATGGGCGTGGTCGACCTCGCCCACGGCGCCTACTTCTTCCCCAACTCGATCGTCGAGAAGACCGCCCTGCTCGGCAACCAGAGCCTGCTGCAGACGGTGATCCCCTCGCTCTCCACCGTCTGGTCGAACCTGAGCCTCGACCCGTTCCTCATCGTCCTGCTGGCGTTCGGCATCGTCATGGCCGTGCGCGGCCCGGTGCTGCGCCCCCTCTGGGCCGCATGGATCGTCGGAACCCTCCTCCACGCCGCCTACGGACAGTTCGGGTGGGACGACCGCTACCAGGCCTACCTGCTGATCGCGGGCGTCTGGCTCACCCTCCGGACCCTCCCCCGCATCGAGTGGGCTCCGGTCCGGCAGCACCTGGCGCTCGCGCTGGCGCTGCTGCTGGTCGTGCTGCCCATCGGCAAGTTCGACTACATCGTGTACGCGCCCGAGTCGGCCCTGATCCAGAGCCAGGTGCAGCAGCAGATGGCCGACTTCCTGGCCCGCTACTACGACGGCCAGACCGTGATGGTCAACGACATCGGCCGGGTCACCTGGGAGCACCGGGGCGGCCTGGTGGATGCCTGGGCGCTGGCCAGCCTCGACGTGCTGCGTCTGCAGCGGGACGGCGAGTACAACGCGGACCACATGACCGTGCTGGCCCAGGAGGACCACGTGGCGGCGGTCGCCCTCTACTCGCCGACCTTCACCTTCCTGATCCCCCACGGCTACACCGAGGTGGCGGTCTGGACGATCGCCCTCGGGGCCAACTCGGCGGCGCAGGCGATCGACTTCTACGCGCCGGCGGGAGCCGACGCGCAGGCCATGGCCGCGGACATGCGCGCCTTCGCCCCCCAGATGGTCGCGGGGTCGGGCCCGGTCACCATCATCGGGTAGCTCCGCCGGCGCGGCCCGGTCGGGCCGGTGCGAACGGGCGGGGATGCCAGAATGTCGGACGTGCGCGAATACCCGGTAGAGACCGGCGCCCAGCGACTGTCGGTGCGCGATCACCCCGGCGGGAGCCCCCCCATCCTGGCCCTCCACGGGCTGGCCAGCAACGCGCGCTGGTGGGACCTGGTGGCCGCCCGGCTCAGCCCACGCTGGCGGGTGATCGCCCCCGACCTGCGCGGCCATGGCCGCTCGGACCGACCCGAGACCGGCTACGCGTTCGCGAAGGTCGTCGACGATCTGCGCGGCCTGGTCGAGGCCGCCGGCCTGGACCAGGTCATCGTGGCCGGTCACAGCTGGGGGGCATCGGTGGCGCTCTGGTTCGCCGCGGCGCTGCCGGAGCGGACCATCGCCTGCGTCTGTGTCGACGGCGGTGCCGCCTCGCTGCGCGACCACCTGCCGACCTGGGCCGAGGCCGAGGAGCGCCTGCGCCCGCCACGCATCCCCGGGCTCACCGAGGAGACGGTGCACGCCTGGGCGGCCAACGGCCGGCTCGGAGGGGGCGGCGATGCCGCGGCCGCGGGGGAGATCCTGCTCGGCAACTTCGAGGAGGGGGAGGACGGCGCCCTCCGGCCGCGGCTGAGCATGGAGCACCACATGGAGATCGCCCGGCGGCTGTACGAGCTGGACGCCTTCGAGCTGATGGCCCGGGTCTCCTGCCCCGTGCTCTTCGTGCCCGCGCGGAGCGGGCCCTGGCCGGTGGAGGCGAAGGCCGCCGGGCTGCAGCGTGCCCGGGACGTGCTCGGGTCACGCGCGCATATCGAGTGGCTGGATGGCGGTCACGACCTCCCGGTGGAGCGGCCCGCCGAGCTCGCCAAGGCGATCGGCGAGTTCTTGGGACGCGCGACTGGCTGACGGCATCCGCGCCAGAATCCGCAGAAGGCCGCGCGCTCCAGGGCGATCGCGTCGCACGCACATAGTCCAATCAGTTCGCGGCCGGCTGCGCGGGCGCGGCGACCGGGGCTGACGGTGAATGGATGTCGAACTCAGGTCACAATCCTGCAAAGTGCAGACCAATGAACCGGTGACCACGCTCAGATGTGGTCGCGGATGACGAAGGTTCTGTTGCTGGGCGCGGGCGGTTCTGCTGGTGCCAATGTGATCGACGCCCTGCGACTCAGCGCGAACCACTACTACGTGGTGGGCATGGACGCCTCCTCGACGCATCTGCACCTCTCCACGGCGGACCTGCGCGTGGTGGGCCCGCGCCCCACCGATCCCGGCTACGTCGGCGCGCTACGAAGCTTGGTGGAAACTCACGAAATCGAGGTGATCCATCCTCAGCCGGATCCCGAGGTGCTGGCTCTGGGACGCGCTCGCGATGAGGTGGGCGCCATGACCTTCCTGCCTTCGCAGGAGGCCCTGGAGGTGGCCGCCGATAAGGCGAGATTCGCCGAGGTGATGGCCAAGGCTGGCGTCCCGATCCCAGTGAGCACGGCCTTCTGCGATCTCCGCGGGGTGGCCGACCAGACCGAGGCCATGCTCCAGGATCACGCGCGGGTCTGGGTCCGAGCCCGGCGCGGTGCGGGTTCTCGGGCGTCCCTGCCGGTCCGGACCGGCGAGCAGGCCAGGTCGTGGGTCGCGTGGTGGGCGGCGGAACGAGGACTGCAGGCGGACGACTTCATGGCCGCCGAGATGCTGCCGGGCCGTGAGTTTGCCTACCAATCCCTCTGGCAGGATGGCGAGCTGGTGGCCGGTCAGGGCCGCGAGCGGGTCGAGTACCTCTATGGTGCGCTCACCCCGCACGGCCAGACGTCGACGCCATCGGTCGCCCGGACCGTGAAGGACGGGCGCGTCGACGCGCTGGCTCAGGCGGCCATCCGGGCCCTCGACCCACGCCCCCAGGGCGCCTTCTGCGTGGACATCAAGGAGGCCGAGGACGGGACTCCCCGGGTGACCGAGGTCAACGCCGGGCGGTTCTTCACCACCAGCAACTTCCTGGCCCACGCCGGCCTGAACATGCCAGACATGCTGATGCGCTGCGCGCTCGGCGAGCACCCACCTCGCCTCCCCAGCTCCCCGCTTCCCGCCGATCTCTACTGGATCCGGATGGTCGACATGGGATACGTCCTCGTCGAGGGAGACAAGCTCGATGCTTGGCCGCGCGCCGATCCTTGACTTCGATGGAACCCTCACCCGCCTCCCCGTCGACTGGGATGGCCTGCGGTCGCGCCTGGGCGTCCGCACCCTCCGCGACCTCGAGGGGCGCGACCCCGATGCCTGGCGTCAGGTCACACAAGCCGAGGTGGACGCCGCACACTCGGCGGTGGCCAACGAGGCCGCCGTGGATGCCCTTCACCTCTGCTCCGGCTTCGCCGTGCTCACCGACAACAGCGAGACCGCCGTGACTGCCTTCTTGGAGCGCAACCCGGCATTGGGATGCCGCTGCCTGGCTGTGGTCGGACGGGAGACGCTTGGCAGGTCCAAGCGCGAGCCGGAGGCCTTCGCGCGGGGCTTCGACCTCTGCCTCAAGGCGACCGCCCCCCTGCGCTCAGGAGAACTCCCGGTCTACATCGGCGACAGAGATTGGGAGCTCGAGGCCGCACGCCGCCTCGGCG
>DNAU01000195.1 GCA_003491925.1 Chloroflexota bacterium | reverse complement strand
CGGTGCAGCAGGTCTGGTCGGGGTTGACGACGTACTCGACCCCGAGCTGCTCGAACAGCCACGTGGTGGCCGCCTCCACACCCGGGTACTGAGTTGAGACCAGGCAGCTCCGGAAGAGCTCCACGCCGCCCGTGATTGGCGCAATGTCAGGTGTGGTGGTCGGCACGATCCGATCACCTTAGCGGAATGAATCTACACGGGTCAACGCCCAGGGCCGAAGGTCCCATCGCTCGCTGGCGTTCAGCCCTATGGCATCCGCACCCCGTTGCAGCGGCAGCACGCGGGTCGGGGCCCGGCGCCGGCTGATGGTCGAGGCGCCGCCCGGTACGCCTTCCACGCCGGACACCACGCCGCTGAGAGACGACGGGATGGACAGCGAGCTGCTGGCGAGATGCACCTCCTGCCCGTTGACCTCGTAGTGGCCGAGGGTGGTCGAGAAAGCGCTCTGCACCTGCACGTCGGTGCCCTCAGCGGGGAGAAGAGACCGTCTGCCGGGACGGTGCCGACGCTGAAGCCCTCGCTGGCGAGCCAGGACTCGGCCGCTGCGACGTCGGACTGGCTCGGTGAGTGCTGAGCCTCCCACTGGGCGTCGGTCAGGTACTGGTGGAACTGTGCGGATCCCGGGCTGGATACCGCCTGGTCACGTGCTTCCGCCCCCGCCGCGTTGCGCAGGGTGAGGACGAGGTCGAAGCTGACCCGGCTCGACGCCGGGACCGCATACGGGTCGGGCTCTCTGCGCACAATCATGGGCCCTTGGACCCGCGGGGTAAAGGAGTCACGACTCCGCCGCCGTGTATGGGCGTTTCAACGCGAGAGACGTTCTCGGCCCTTACGGGAGTGTTGCGGGTGGCTCAGCGATGCGTTCGATGGAGTGGAGGCAGGCACGGGTCTGGCCGCCGGCGCCTCGTCCTTCCCCCGGCGTGCCGTACTGCCCCCGGTACTGGCACCCGGGGCACCCTGACCCCACGGAGGCCCTGACCGGAAGCCGCCGTGCCCCGGCCCCGTCACCTTTCCCGCCCCGGGCCCGTATCACATCCAATGGACTTCGCAGCGGCGCTCAGCGGGGCCGAGGACGAGGCCGCCGCCTTCGAGGCCCGGCTCCAACCCGTGTATTCGGAGGCGATCCGCCTGGCTTTCGGGATGCTTCGCAACTCCGCCCTGGCCGAGGACGCGGCTCAGGAGGCGGCGCTCCGCGCCTGGCGGAGCCGGCGCAACCTGCGCGAGGGCACCGACCTCCGGCCCTGGCTGCTCGCCATCGTGGCCAACTGCTGCCGGGACGTCCGGCGCAGCTCGTGGTGGCGGCTGGGCGGCGGGCAGGCGGCGGTCGAGCTCACCGAGCCGGTGTCTCCGGACCGGAACGAGAATCGCGAGGCCGTCTACGACCTGCGCGACGCTCTCCGCCGGCTGGGGCACCGCGACCGGCTGGTGATCGTGCTCCGCTACTACCTCGACCTCTCTCACGAGGACGTCGCCGCCGTCACCGGTCAGACCGAGACCGCGGTCCGGGCGAGGGCCTCGCGGGCGCTGCGCCGGCTCCGCCTCGATCTCGCCTCGGAGGACGACGCCTGATGGAGAAGCTGACTCCCGACGCGCTCCGGGCCCGCATTCACGCCGCCATCGGCGAGCCCGAGATCAGCGGGCGCGGATTCGACCTCGGAGCGGCCCCGGCGCGCCGCCGTCGCTGGCGGCGGCTCGACCTCGGCCTGGGGACCGCCCCCACCCCGGTGCGCGCCGGCGCGCTGCTGGCCGTGGTGGTGGCGGTCGCCTCCGCGCTGACCGTGGGCACCGTGCTCCACCTCCGCAGTCTCCCCAAACCGGCGGGGTCGCCCAGCGGCCCCGCCGGCCCCACCACCCATCCGACGGCGTCGGCGCCGTCCACCCTGGGGGCCGGCCCGCCGGTCACGGCGGCGGACGGCTTCCTTCCCGAGGACGTCACCGCGGTGAGCGCGGGCCAGTGGTGGGTGCTCGGCCAGGACAGCGCGGGGTGCACGGGTGCCAACTGCACCCGCATCCTGGCCACCGCCGACGGGGGCCAGACCTTCGTCTCCATCCCCATCCCGCCGGCCGCCGTCACCGGGCTGCGCTTCCGAGATCCCGAGGACGGCTGGGCCTACAGCTCAGGGACGGTGTGGGCCACCCACGACGGGGGTGCGCAGTGGAGCGCCCAGACCTTCCAGGGCATGACCATCGAGGATCTCGAGACCTCCGGGAGCTACGTCTACGCCGTCGTCTGCGCCTCGGGGTCCGCGCAGTCCGCCTGCTCGCTGGAGCGCAGCCCGATCGCGAGCGACGGCTGGCAGTCGATCCACCTCCCGGGTGACGTCGAGACGTCCCGCTACGTGCCCAAGAGCCTGAACGTCCATGGCGGTTACGTCGCCCTGGCCTTCCGCGCGAGCGCGGCGTCGGAGGCGGGGAATCCGAGCCGGGTGCTGATCTCCAGCGACGCTGCGGAGCAGTTCAGCGAGGCCTCGATCTGCCCGGAGACCGAGGGCATCGTCAGCCTCTACGCGGTGAGCTCGGAGGACGTGGTCGCCACGTGCGCGACGGGGAATCTCGTGGGCGTCTGGAGCTCTGACAATGGGGGCGCGGTGTTCACGCCCGTTCAGCAGGGGACCACGTACCAGGAGCCGAACTGGGGAACCATCGCGGCCACCTCCGCGACCCACCTGGCGCTCGCCGGGACGCGGCTGCTGATCAGCGACGACGGAGGGCAGACCTTCCAGGTCGCGCTCGACAATGGGGACGGCTGGAGCCTCGTGGGATTCACCACCTCGGAGGCCGGTTTTACCTTCAGCTATCCGAGTGGCGCGAGCGACTCGGGGACGCCGAACGGCCTCTGGCGCACCGTCGACGCCGGGGCCCAGTGGTACCAGGTGCAACTCCCCTGAGGTTGGCCTGGGCGCTCCGCCACCAGGTGGGGCTCCGCGCCCGCGCCGCCGTCACCCGCCGCTGAGGTCAGGCGGGCGGGGGCAGGTACCGGGCCGATGCCACCTGGCCCTCGCGGACCTCGAGCACCCAGGTGGAGCCCTTCTGCATCCGCGGGGTGGAGCCGATGGCGACGCCGCGATCGGCCAGCTCGAAGAGGACGCCGCTGACCACGTCGCCGTGGCTGCACGCCACCACCGATCCTCCGGCGAGCAGTGCGGCGAGCGCCTCGGCGGGGTTTGCCCCCTCTTCGAGCCATCTCACCGTCTCGGTCGCCAGCCCGCGTCGGGCCGCCAGCGGCGCCAGCGTCTCGACGCACCGCACGTAGCCGCTCGAGAGCAGGCGATCGATCGGGTGTCCGTCGAGGAGGGCGGCGAGCTGCACCGCCTGAGCGCGCCCGGGCTCGGTGAGCGGGCGCTCGCGATCCGGGCCCGTCCAGAGCTTCCGCTCGCCCGCCTCGCCATGGCGGATGAGCAGCACGCGTCCCACGCGGGTGCGGCTTTCGGGGTGGTGCGCGATCTCCGGGGCCCTGGGTGCCTGACCCGACCCGGTCACGCCCAGCCCCACTGCTTCCGGCGCCGGAGCTTGGCCCAGGGCACGCGCCACGCCTCCCTGCCGGCTTCGGCGCGCTCCCGCTCCACGCCGTAGAGGATGCCGGCCGCGAAGGCGGTCTCCCCGGCGGCGAACTGACGCAGCCAGTCGCCCGCCACCACCGCGTCGTGCTGGTCGCCGAGGGCGTCCTGGAGCGCGCCCAGCAGCGCCCCGGTGCGGGCTGGGCCCTCGCCGAGCACGGGGACCAGGGCGAGCACCGCATAGCGGCATCGCTTGGTGAGGATGCGGAGCCGGTGGAGCTCGTCGTCGGCGGGGTGATCGCCGAGCCCGGTGGCGCGGCGGCGCAGCTTGCGCCAGCTCCCCGCGACCAGCGGCATCAGCACCTCGACGGCCGGCTGGTCCGCCGCCTCCGGCAGCAGCCCCGGGTGGGCGGCGGCCTCCAGGGTGCGCTCCAATTGCTCGCGGTGCTCCGGGGTGCCGGTCCGCCGCAGCAGCCCCTCCCGGGCCCGGGCCCGGTCCTCCTCCAGGCGGCCCAGCAGCCGCTCGGTCGCTTCGGGCTCCAGGCCCCGGTCGGCCGCGCTCGCGCGCAGCCGCATCAGCAGGACCTCGGCGTCGCGGACCGCGCCGAGGTCGGCGGCGAGGCTGCCCAGCTCAGCGCGCAGCGCCTCCGCCCAGGCGTGGTCGAGGACGGGCCCGAAGGTCTGCAGGGCCGAGCGAAACCGGCGGCAGGCCACCCGGGCCTGGTGGATCCCCTCCGGGTCGCTGCCCTCCAGGAGCAGGGCCTGGTTGCGGACCAGCCGGGCGGAGTAGTCCCGCAGCGCCGCCGTCACCGTGGCGGCGACGGTGCTGGTGGGGTCGAGCTGGAGCTCCCGCCACTGCGGCGCCGCCGCCGGACCGACCAGCTCGGTGAGCAGCGGCTGGGTGGTGGTCTCGACCACTCCGAGCCGGCGCAGAGCGGCGAGCGCGCGCCGGGTGCCGGTCAGCTCCTCCCCGCCGCGCAGGCTGACCCGGCGCGCGTGGGCGACGGCGCGGCGGTCGACCAGCAGGCTTACCACCTGGTGCACGCAGCCCAGCTCCTCGACAGCGCGCCGGCTCTCCAGGTGGCGGAGCCGGGCCGCCGGCTCCGGCCGGGCGTCACCGAGGTACCCGCTCAGCAGCCGGAGCGCCTCCCGGGGCGGAGCGGCCGGCCCTCCGTCGAGGTCGACACTGATGCTGCGGAAGCAGCCGGCCTCGGGCCAGCCGGCGAGGGTCACCCGCCAGCCCCGGCCGCGCCGATACCGGAGCCCGGCATCCCAGGCCGCCAGCCGGAAGTCGGAGGTGTCCCAGTGGATGGTCTCGAAACGCTCGATCCGGGTCGTGGCCGTCCGTCCCCACCGCAGCTGGCGGAGCCGGAACGCGGTGCCCACCGGGAGATCGACCTGGCACCGCTCGACCGGCGAGGCCGGGCTCAGCTCTTCCCCTCGCCCCGGCGCAGCGCCACCTCCTGGAGCTTGACCTGGGTGTCGATGTGAGCGCTGCCCCCCACCCGCCGCCACTCGCCGTCGGAGCCCAGCTCCCAGGCGAGCGTGTCGTCCCTGAGGTTGATCTCGAGGATCTCGTCGAGGCGGGCACGCAGGTCGGGAGACCGGATCGGAACCGCCGCCTCGACACGGCGATCGAGGTTGCGCGGCATCAGGTCCGCGGAGCTGATGTAGTACTCGGCGTCGTGGGGGGCGCGGCCGAAGCGGAGGATCCGCGAGTGCTCGAGGTAGCGGCCGACCAGGGAGCGTACCCGGATGCGCTCGCTGACGCCCGGTACCCCCGGCCGCAGGCAGCAGATGCTGCGCACGATGAGGTCGATCTCGACCCCCGCCTGGGAGGCGGCGCAGAGCGCCCCGATCATCTCGGGGTCGACCAGGTTGTTGACCTTGATGACGATCCGACCCGCCTCGCCGCGCTCGGCCTCGCGGCGGATCAGCTTGAGCAGCGCCGGTCGCATCGTGCCCGGCGCGACCAGCAGCTTGCGGTACTTGGCCTGGTGGCTGTACCCGGTCAGGCTGTTGAAGAGCTCGCCGACGTCGGCGCCGAGGGCGGCGTCGGCGGAGAGCAGTCCCAGGTCCTCGTAGACGCGCGCGGTGTCGCGGTTGTAGTTGCCGGTGCCGACGTGGCAGTAGCGGCGGATCCCGCCCGGCTCCTCCCGGACCACCAGGGTGACCTTGGCGTGGGTCTTGAGCCCGACCGCGCCGTAGACGACGTGGACGCCGGCGTCCTCCAGCACCTCGGCCCAGTTGATGTTGTTCTGCTCGTCGAAGCGGGCGGTCAGCTCGACCAGGGCGACCACCTGCTTGCCCGCCTCGGCCGCGCGGGTGAGCGAGCGGATGATGGGGCTCACCGGTCCCGAGGTCCGGTAGAGGGTCTGCTTGATGGCCAGCACCTGGGGGTCCTCCGCGGCCAGGCCGATGAACGCCTCCACGGTGTGCTCGAAACTGTCGTAGGGGTGGTGGACGAGCACCTGGTCCTCGCGGAGGTCGCGGAAGAGGTCGCCCTCCGAGCTCGCCAGGTCGTGGGCGATCCGGGGTGGGGTGATCGGCGTCCAGGGGCGGAACTTCAGGTCGGGACGGTCCAGCTTGCAGACGTCGAAGAGGCCGCCCAGGTCGAGCGGGGCGGCGATCCTGTACACGTCATCGGCATCGATCTCGAGCTCGCGCGCCAGCAGGTCGATCATCTCCTCGGGCATGTCGGAGCCGACCTCGAGGCGAACCACCAGCGGGGAGCGGCGGCGCTCCTTGAGGACGGCCAGGACCGCCTCCACCAAGTCCTCGGCCTCGTCGCCGTCGAGCTGGTAGTCGGCGTTGCGCGTGAGCCGGAAGACGTGATGGGCGACCACCTTCATCCCCTCGAAGAGGGGGTGCAGGTGCGCCGCGATGACCTGCTCGATGGGCACGAACCGCTCCCCGTCGGGGAGGACGACGAACCGGCTGAGCAGCGGTGGCACCTTGATCCGGGCGATCCGCTCCTCGCGGCTGGCCGGGTCCATCACCACCACCATCAGGTTGAGGGAGAGGCTGGAGATGTAGGGGAAGGGATGGGCGGGATCCACCGCGAGCGGGGTGAGCACCGGGAAGATGCGCTCCTCGAAGACCCTGTCCAGGTGGGCACGGTCCTCCTCGTCCAGGCTCGACCAGTCGCTGAACCGGATCCCGCGCTGGTCGAGCTGGGGCACCAGCCCGCCGAGGAAGGCGCGGGCCTGGCGCGCATAGATGTCGACCACCTTGGTCCGGATCGCCCGGACCTGGGCCTGCGGCCCGTGGGGATCGGAGGCCGCCCCCTCGAGCCCGGCGGCGAGCTGCTTGAGGCCCCCGACCCTGACCTGGAAGAACTCGTCCAGAGCGCGGCTGCCGATGGCGAGGAAGCGCGCCCGCTCCAGGAGGGGGAGGCTCTCATCCTCGACCTGGGCGAGCACCCGGCCGTTGAAGTCGAGCCAGGAGAGCTCGCGGTTGATCAGGACCGGCTCGGTGGTGGGCTTGGCGACACGCTCACCCGCGCGGGTCGCGGCCCGGCGGGAGGTCGGTGCGCCGGCCGCCTCGGCGGCGCGCGTCCCGGCGATGTCGACGGAGGTCGCGGTGCCGGCCTCCACGGCCGTCGCCGGGTCCCGCTGCATGGGGGCCGCCGTCAGCGGAGCCACCGCGGCTGCCGCTTCGGATGCCGGGCCGGATGTCGCCCGGGGTGCTGGCCGGACCGTCACGTCGGGCGTTGCGCGCAGGGTGGTGGCCTGCTCAGGAGCGGGGGAGCCGGAGGGCGCGCCGGCGGGGCCGCCGAGGACGACGTCCAGGGTGGGTTGGGTTGGTTTCCCCCCGCCGGCGCCCGTCAGCCCGGCTCCCGTGGTCGCCGGGCCTCGAGCCCCGGTTCGTTCAATTGGCACCTGACGCATTGTGCCTCAGCCCGCCCGGCTGCGGTGGTGGGGCATTCAGGCCACAATGAGGTCGTGACATCTCCGGCAGTCGACGCCGCGTCCCCCCCGTCGTGACCGGCACTCCCGGCGCGGCCGAGGCCACCGTCGCCGCCGGACGGTGGCATGTCCTGGGGGCCGGGGCCACGGCCTGCGGCCCGGTCCGGCGGGAGAATCAGGACGCCTTCCGCATCGTCCCCATGGAGGGGGTGGGCATCGGCCTGATCCTCGCCGACGGGATGGGCGGCCACAGCGGGGGAGGGGAGGCCGCCCAGGCGGCGGTCGCGGCCGCTGCCGAGCGGCTCGCCGAGCCGGACGGTGGCGGTGACCGGCTGCGTGAGGCCGTCTCCCTGGCCAACGATGCGGTCGCCGGCGTGCGCCGGCTGCTCGGCGGCAACCCGGGGACGACCATGATCGCCGCCGTCGTCGCCGGCGGCCGGCTCTCCCTGGCCCATGTCGGCGACAGCCGTGCCTACCTGCTCCGGAGGGGCGAGGCCACCCAGCTCACCGCGGATCACAGCCTGACCGGTGAGCAGGTGCGCGCCGGCACCCTGGCCCCGGAGGCGGCGCGGCACGACCCGCGGCGGAACTACGTGACCAGGGCCCTGCTCGGCGACCCGGTGGAGCCGGACTTCGCGGAGCTGGCGCTCGACCCCGACGACGTGGTGGTGCTCTGCAGCGACGGACTCTGGGAACCCCTCGCCGACCGGGAGATCGCCGGGCTGGCGAGCGCTCCGGCGACGCCGGGGGCGGCCTCGCAGCAGCTGGTGGACGCCGCGCTGGCGGCGGGCTCGACCGACAACGTCACCGCCGTCGTGGCGCGCCTCGACCCCGGCTGACGCCGCCGGCGGCAGTGGCCCGCGGCCGCCCGGTATCATTCGCCCGCTTCGACCGCCCCGTGCTCAGGGCGAGGAGGGACACGCTCGACATGGCCCGCTTCTACTCCCAGATCTGCACCGCCGTCTTCCTGGTCGTCGTGATCGGCGGCTTCCTGGTGGGCAACGCGACCCACGTGACCCTCCCTCACGGCGAGGCCCAGGGCAACGTCGACGGGATGCAGCTCCACCTCACCTACGCCCGGGACGTGGTGGACCTGGTGCTGCTCGCGGCCTTCGCCTTCGTGGGATTCGTCGCCGGCCGGCGGGTGGGGCGGATCGTGGCCGGGGCGGCCGGGGTGGTCCTGCTGGTCCTGGCCGTCGTCGGCTTCCTTTACGTGGACACCAACTCGGGCGCGCGCTCCATCGCCGGCCTGCACTTCACGCTCGCGATCAACATCTTCGATGTGGTGGTCGGCGCCTTTGCCGTGCTGGCCGCGCTGGGCACCGTGGAGGACGAGGGCCCGACCAGCGTCATCCGGCCGGCCTCCTGACCGCGTCCTGACCCGCGCGAGGCGCTCCCCTCGGAGCTACTGGTGGCCGTTGTCCGTGGTGCCCGGGAAGGCGGGTGCGGTCTCCTCGTGGTGCCGGCGGCGGACGACCTGCTCGCGGGCCAGGGACGCGGCCCCGGCGAACACCGGGGCGACATGCTTCGCGGTCCGCTGGGCGGCGTCCACCCCCTCGCGGACGGCCCTGCCGAAGACGACGAGCTGAGCGCGGGTGCGCTCCCCCGGCTGGGGTGCGAGACAGATACCGATCACGGCACCGGCGACCGCCCCGTGGACGAAACCTCGGATGTAACCCATGGCTCCTCCTCCCAGTTCCCGCTGCTCCTGCGCGCCCCACCCCTCCTCTCACCGTACCAGCAATGCACCCGGGGCGCTCCGGTCCCCGCGCGGTGGATGCCGGTGGCCTCGACCGGAGGCGTCGTTCTCGACCCGGCTGCGGTGGATGCCGGTGCCCGCGACCGGGGGTGCCGTCGTCGTGGCAGAGTCGCGGCGATGGACATGGCATTCGCATTCCTCGCCGACCACGCCGCGGTGCCGCCCGACGGCAAGCTCTACGTGCTCGGTGGCGGCATCAACATGCTCGGGATCCCGGAGATCCCCGCGCGGGCTGTCTTCGACGTGGTCGGCGGCTTCCGCTTCAGCCCCGCCGACTCCCACACTGTGCACACGGTGGAGCTGCGCCTGGTCGACGCCGACGGGAAGCTGATCATCCCGCCCGCGACGCTCCGCTTCCAGGCCGCCGCGTCGATCCCCCCGGAGCAGGAGGAGGTGCTGATCAGCACCGTCACCCACCTGGCCCCGATGTTCGGCGACCCCGGCCGCTACCGGGCCGAGTACTGGAGCGAGGGCCAGCTGCTCGCCTGGGTCGGGCTCACCGTCGCGGTGCGGCCCCAGCCGCCGCCGGGGACGCGCCCGGTCTGACGGGGTTGGGGGGCGGCTTCCGGGTCGCCTTCCTGGTGGGTGCCATCCGCCTCATGGCCGGGGTCGTCCTGCTGGGCGCGCTGGTCCGCGGTCGCGACGTGCCCCGGATCGAGGCCAGCGGGAGGAGGCTGTCGTATTCCTTGAACTTCATATGAAGGTACGGTAATCTCAAGGGGTGGATGCCTTCACCCTGATCGCGGACCCGACCCGGCGCCGGATCCTCGACCTTCTGCGCGTCTCGGAGCGGGACGTGGGGGCGCTGGTCGAGAGCCTCGACCTGCCCCAGCCGCTGGTGTCCAAGCACCTGCGGAGCCTGCGGGAGATGGGTGCGGTGACCCCCCGAGTGGTGGGCAAGCGCCGCGTCTACCGCCTGGCCGCCGACCCCCTGCCGCAGGTGATCGCGTGGGTGGGGCCCTTCCATCGCAGCTGGGAAGCCGGCCTCGACCGGCTGGAGCTGGCGTTGGATCTGGACCAGGGGGTGGAGCTCGGACGGGGGGAGAGGCCGGGCCCCGCAGCGGAGAGGGAGGGTGCGACGTGAAGGAGGGCGCGACATGAACGAGACGAGGGATCCGCTGGCCGCGGAGATCGCGGCCCACGACACCGAGGCCCTGCTGAGCGAGGTCGGCGGCCGGTGGGTGCTGGCCATGACCCGAGAGCTGCACCACCCCGTCGAGCGCGTCTGGCCGATGCTCACCGAGCCTGCCCAGCTCCGCAGGTGGTCGCCGGTGGTGCCGGACCGTGCCCTGACGTCGGTGGGGCCGGCGATCGCGCGCGAGACGCCGGAGCAGGCGGGCGTCGATGCCGAGGTCCTCGTCTGCGACCCGCCCCGCGAGCTCGTGCACCGCTGGGGTGCCCACCTGCTGCGATGGAGCCTGCTGCCGGCCCCGGGCGGCTGCCGCCTGACCCTGGAGCACACCTTCGACCGGCGGGCCGACGTGGGCATCTTCGGGGCCGGGTGGCACCTCTGCCTCGCCGTTCTGGCCGCCGTCCTCGACGGGCACGCGGTGGAGCGGGTCGTGGGCGCCCGGGCCAGCGACCACGGCTGGGAGGAGCTGCGGGACCGGTACGACGCGCGACTCGCCGACGGGGGCGCGCCGCTCGGTTAGGTGGAGACGCGCAGGGGAGACGGGCGGCCCGCGCCGGCGAGGGACGCGGCCAGCCCGAGCGACCCTCAGCGGACAACCCCAGCTCGCACATATGATGGC
>DNAU01000092.1 GCA_003491925.1 Chloroflexota bacterium | reverse complement strand
GCGATGTCCCAGAGCCCGAGCCCCAGCTCGAAGTAGCCGCTCCAGACGCCGGAGGCGCAGTACGCCAGGTCGAGCGACGCCGCGCCGGCCCGGCGCAGGTCCTCGAACTCGCCGAGAGCCGCGCTCATCACCGGCAGGTAGCGCGGCTGCCACTCCGGGTGGCGGAAGGGGAAGCCGGTGGCGGTGACNNGCGTTCATCACCGCCAGGTAGCGCGGGTGCCACTCGGGATGCCGAAAGGGGAAGCCGGTGGCGGTGACGCCGGTGGCGGAGGCCGCGCGAAGATCCAGGCGGTAGCCGGCGCGGTCGAAGGCGCCCTCGCCGCGCACCGCGGACCACCGTGCACCGAGCTCGGGAGCGCCGACCACGCCGACCACCGGCTGGCCGCTCTCGACGAGGGCGATGCTCACCCCCACCATCGGGAATCCGAGCACGAAGTTGGTGGTCCCGTCGAGCGGGTCGACCACCCAGAAGCGTTCCGACCGGATGCCCCCGGCCTCCTCGGCCAGGATCGGGATCTCCGGGGTCGCCATCCGCAGGATGGAGGTCGCCGCCGCCTCGGCCTCACGGTCGACGCTGGTGACCCAGTCCCCGCGGCCCTTGGACTCGGCGACGGTGGCGCGGCCGCTGGCCCGGGCCGCGTTGATCACCCGTCCCCCCGCCTCGACGGCGGCGGTGGCGAGATGAAGGAGGTCGGCGGGCCGGCGCACCACGCCGGGGGCGGTGACCATCCTGCGCATGATCACCGATGGGTGCGCCTTCTCGTCGTGGTGGCCAGTCAGGCCGGCTCGGATTGGGACGCGACGGCCAGAATAGGGGGCGGCCTTGCCCGAGGGTCCCCGCCCTACGGGACCCGCTTGCACGGTGGGGAAAGAGATGGAGGCACGGCGGGCGCCCGCCCCGATCCTGGTCGGGACCTGCAACTGGCTCGACCACGAGGAGTTCTACCCCGACGAGCTCCGGGGCCGGCGGCAGCCCGAGCGGCTCAGCTTCTATGCCCGCTACTTCCCCCTCGTCGAGATCGACACCAGCTTCTACGGGATCCCGACACCCGATCGGGTCGCCGGGTGGGTGGCCCGCACCCCGGATGACTTCCTCTTCAACATCAAGGCCTACCGGAGCCTGACCGGTCATGAGCGCGAGCAGGGCCGCCCCCGCGCCCCGACCGCGGAGGAGGAGCGGTCCTTCCTCGAGGCACTGGCCCCGCTCCGTGCTTCCGGGAAGCTGGGCGCGGTGCACTACCAGTTCCCACCCTGGCTGGTGGCCGGCACCGCGGGCCGCGAGGCGGTGCTGCGTGCCCGTGAGCGGCACCCGGGCGATGTCCTCGCCGTCGAGTTCCGGCACCGCTCCTGGTTCGAGCCGGGCCGGCTCGCGGAGACCGAGGATCTGCTCCGGGAGCTGGACTGCACCCTGGTGGGGGTGGATGCCCCCCAGCTCGGGAGCGGGACCGCGCCACCCCATCTGGCGGTCACCTCCCCCCGCCTGGTGCTGGTGCGCTTCCACGGCCGCAACTACCAGACCTGGTACCGGAAGACAGCGACGACCGGCGAGCGCTTCGACTACCTCTACCCGCCGTCCGAGCTGGCGCAGTGGGTACCGGCGATCCAGGCCGCCGCCGAGCGGGGCGTTCCCGTCCACGTGCTCATGAACAACAATCGGAGCAACTACGCGGTGGTCAACGGCTTCGACATGGCCCACCTCCTGGGGGTGGATCTGCCCCGTCCTCCGGGACCGATCCTGCAGCGGATGGAGGACCGCGACGGGGAGGTCCCCGGGTGGGCGCGCGCTGCCCCCGAGCCTCCCGCGCCGGTTGCCGTCGAGGGGTCCCCGAGATCGCCGGCCGGGCCGGTTGTGGCACAATCAGGGCAGCTCTCCCTCGACGTCTGATTCCGCGGCCGCCACCCGGGGCCCGCCCGTGGTGCTGTCGCTGCCCGGGCTTCTCTCCGGGCCCCGGATGCGCGAGAATAGATGCCTGCGGGATGTCCGGTGCCCAGCGGCTCAGGCTGCTCGGTGTCGCTCCCCCGATTCTCTAGAGCACCGAGGTCTCGCTGCCGGGTCCGGGTCCCCGATCGTCCGTGGAGGTATCTGCGATGGCTATGGCGTCCCCCCACCGCAATGAAAGACTGCAGCGCCGGCCGGCTCCCACCGGTCTGGTGGTGCGCAACGACGCCGAGACCTACGAGGTCGAGGTCTCCAAGGCCCTCAACCAGTGGGCGGTGACGGTGACCAGCGTGGCCGACGGTCGGATGATCTGCCAGGACTTCTTCAGCCGCCGCTGGGAGGCCGTGGCCCGGGCCGAGGACTTCGTGCGCCTGCTCAACCGCTCGGAGCCGCCTCCCGGCTGGTGACGGCCCGCCGCAGCTTCGTCAGGCGGGGCGGCCCGCCTCCGGGGAGACCACCGGCTCGTCGTCGGCACCGGGGAACTGGACCGCCAGGTCCTGCGAGGTGCCGTCCCGCCAGACCGTGATCGCCATGGCGTCGCCCGGGTGTCGGGCGGCCACCGCGGTCCGGAACTGGGCCTCCCCGCCGGTGAGGGTGTAGGCGCCGATGGCGGTGATGACGTCCCCAGGGCTCACCCCGGCGGCGGCGGCCGGGGAGCCCTCGCGCACCGGCCCCACCTCGACCCCGTAGGCGGCGGGAAGCCCGTGGGCGGCGGCGATCGCAGCCGTCACCGTGCGCACCCCGGCGCCGAAGCTCACGCTCGGACCCGCCTCCCCCTCGGGACGGGGCAGGAAGCGGGCGAGCTGGACGGGATCGAAGCCGACGATCAGGCGCTCGCCGATCTGAAAGGCCGGGACCGTGACCCGGCCCAGCCGGCCGAGCAGGATGGCGCTCGCCGACGGGTCGGTGAGGATGTCGCGCACCCGGTGCTCGACGCCCCGCTGAGAGAGGTACTGGAGGGCCGCCGCGCAGGCCGGATCGCCGCCGCGGACGTAGACGGTGACCTGATCGCTCATCGCGGCGAGAAGGCTAGCAGGGGTGCTGAGCACGCGGCTCCGACGCGCGGAGCTCGCCGCCGACCCCCGCCCGCGGGCGGCTCAGTCGCCTGCGGACGGCGGGGGGCCCGCCTCGCCGCCCGGGCTCTCGCCGCCACTCGGACCCGTCCCCGGCGTGGCCGAGCCGCCCTCGATGCCGCCCGCACCCAGGGGTCGCGGACCGTGGCGACGGCGACGGCGACGGCGCGACCGCGAGTTGGCCTGGCCCGCCGGGGGTGTGCTGCCGGCCTCCCCCTCGGAACGCGGCACTTCGCCGTCCGCCCCGGGGAGGGCTCCTCCCATCTCCGAGTGCGACCCCCCGCGACGGCGGCGCCGACGGCGGCGCCGGACTAACGGGGCACTCCGTGGTCAGTCAGCCGGGCGTGGCGTTGGCGCGGCGGGCCAGGAAGCGGTCGAC
>DNAU01000229.1 GCA_003491925.1 Chloroflexota bacterium | reverse complement strand
TCGCTCTCTCCCATCAGCTCGGTGTAGAGGATCTTCTCGTGGGCGGCGTGCGGGTCGACCAGGACGGGGCCCCGGGGCGAGTCGGCGACCAGCCATCCCTCCGCGGTCTGGGCGAGCGGGCGCAGTGGGGCGAGGTCGGTCAGACGCTGTCCCGCCGGGGCCGCCGCGGGGGACTCCATCAGGCCATCCGAGACACCTGCGGCCGCGCTTCCGGGGGGCGCGTCGCGCAGCTCGAGCTCCGCCTCCTCCCGGTCGGCGCCGCTGGTGAGGGCGGGTCCGGGTGTGCCGGCGAGCTGCGGCAGCCGGGCGCCGGCCACGCTGACTCGGGCCTCCTGCAGCGCGGTCCAGCACGCCCGCTGGACGGCGCTGAAGACCCGGCCCTCGTCCCGCAGCCGGACCTCGCGCTTGGTCGGATGGACGTTGACGTCCACCAGGGTGGGGTCGAGGGTGACCTGCACCACGCCGAAGGGATGCCGGCCGACGGGAAGGAGCCCCGCGTAGGCCTCCTCCACCGCCGCCACCAGGGCGCGGTTGTGCACCCGCCGCCGATTGATCACGAGCACCAGCCCGGTCCTGGTTCCCCGATGGCTGCGCGGCTCGCCGATCAGACCCCCGACCCCGATCTCCCCGGGTGCGTCGACCACCAGAAGCTCGCCCGCGTCGCGTCCGAACACGGCGGTGGCGGCGTCGACCAGGCTTCCCCCCGGGCTGCGCAGCGCGAGCCGGTCGTCGCTCCGGCAGGTGAAGGCAACC
The DNA here is from genome assembly GCA_003491925.1 of Chloroflexota bacterium. Classification (GTDB taxonomy): domain Bacteria; phylum Chloroflexota; class Dormibacteria; order Aeolococcales; family Aeolococcaceae; genus Changshengia. The sequence goes on along the minus strand of DNAU01000229.1, from coordinate 3,295 downwards.
TCGGGGTGGGCCAGGGCGAGATCGCTGACTGCGCGGACCGCGGCCGCCGCCTCGCTGCGCTCGGCGCGCAGGAAGGCGAGCCGTGCCGGGGTGTTGTGGAAGAGATCGCGCACCTCGGCCGTGGTCCCCGGCGCGCGCGCGGCCGGACGGTGCTCGAGCACTTCGCCGGCGCGGCAGCGCAGCAGCCACCCGCTCTCCGAGCCGGCCGGCCGGCTGGTGAGGCGCAGATCGCTCACCGCGGCGATGCTGGCCAGCGCCTCACCGCGGAAGCCCAGGCTGCGAACCCGGGTCAGGTCGTCAACCGATGCGAGCTTGGAGGTGGCGTGCCGGGCCACCGCCAGCCGGAGCTGGTCTCCCGGGATGCCGGCCCCGTCGTCCGCGGCCACGATGCGGACCAGCCCGCCGCCCTCGAGGTCGACGTCGATCCGGCCGGCCCCGGCGTCGAGCGCGTTCTCGCACAGCTCCTTCACCACCGCGGCGGGGCGCTCGACCACCTCGCCGGCGGCGATGGCGTCGGCGACCCGAGGGGGAAGGAGGCGGATGGGGGCCGTCATCGGCCCGCCCGCTCCTGCAGCTCGGCGAGCTTACTGAGGGCCTCACGGGGGGTGAGCCCGTCCAGGTCCAGCTCGGCGAGCTCGTCGAGCACGGGGTGGGCGGCCGGCGCCGGCAGGCCCAGATCCAGCTGAGCGGGCGCCTCCCGGTCGGCCTCGAGCGGGCGGCGGCTCTCCATCTCACCGAGGACCTCGCGGGCGCGGGCCAGCAGGCCGGCCGGCAGGCCGGCCAGCCTCGCCACCTGGATGCCGTACGAGCGGTCGGCGCCTCCGGGGCGGATCCGATGCAGGAAGGTGATCGTCTCCCCCTCCTCCACCACCTCCACGCGGGCGTTCACCACCCGGGGCAGCCGCTCGGCGAGCGCGGTCAGCTCGTGGTAGTGGGTGGCGAAGAGGGTGCGGCAGTTGAGCTGCGGCGAGTCGTGGAGATGTTCGACGAGGGCCTGGGCGATCGACAGCCCGTCGTACGTCGAGGTGCCCCGGCCGATCTCGTCGAGGACGAGGAGCGAGCGCGCGGTCGCCTGGCGGAGGATGGCCGCGGTCTCGGCCATCTCGACCATGAAGGTGGAGAGGCCGGCCGAGAGGTCGTCCTGGGCCCCCACCCGGGTGAAGATGCGGTCGCAGACCCCGAGCCGAGCGCGCCGCGCGGGGACGAAGCTGCCGACTTGCGCCAGCAGGGTGATCAGCGCCACCTGGCGGAGGTAGGTGGACTTGCCGGCCATGTTCGGCCCGGTCAGGACCACGATGCGGTGGGCGACATCCAGGCTCGTGTCGTTGGCCACGAAGGCGCCACGTCCGAGGCTGCGCTCGACCAGGGGGTGGCGCCCGGCCTCGATGTCGGTGACCGTCGAGCGGTCGACGGTGGGCCGCACCCAGCCCTCGTCGTCGGCGACGGTGGCCAGCGCCTGGGCCACGTCGGCGGTGGCGCCGGCCGCGGCGCAGCCCAGCAGCGCGGGCCCGTGGGCGGTGACCCGGCGCACCGCCTCGCCCAGCAGCTCCAACTCGCGGGCCACGGCGCGCTCGCGGGCACTGAGCACGACGCTCTCTTGCTCCTTGAGCCGAGGGGTGATGTAGCGCTCCGCGCCGACCAGGGTCTGCTTGCGCAGGTAGTCGGGTGGCACCGCCTCCCGGTGAGCGTGGGGGACCTCGATGTAGTAGCCGAAGACCCGGTTGTAACCGACCTTGAGCGAGCGGATGCCGGTGCGCTCCCGCTCCTGCCCCTCCAACCCGGCGATGAAGTCGCGAGCCTCGGCCGCGGAGCTGTGGAGCCGGTCGAGCTCCGGATCGGCCCCGGGGCGGATGAAGCCCCCCTCCCGCGAGCTCGGGGGCGGATCGTCGACGAACGTCGCCCTCAGGTCGGCCTCGACCTCGACGGGTGGCACGGCCGTCCCGGCCAGCCCGGTCAGCTCGCCGGGCAGGTCCTCGAGGAGGCGGGCCACCGCCGGCAGCGCCGCGCACGCCTCGCGGATGGCGCCGAGGTCGCGCGGGGTGGCCAGGCTCTGGGTCACCCGTCCCACCAGCCTCTCCAGGTCGTGGACGGATCCGAGCCGGCGGCGCAGCTCCCCGCGCCGTGGGCGGTCGGCGACCAGGGCCGCGACCGCCTCCAGGCGCGCGCCGATCGGGTCGGGATCGGTGAGGGGCTCCTGGAGGCGGCGGCGGAGCAGTCGGGCCCCCATCGGCGTCCGGGTGCGGTCGAGGAGCTGAGCCAGGCTGGGACCGCTGCCCAACGGCTCCAGCAGCTCGAGGTTCCGCCGGGTCGGCGGGTCGAGGCGCATCAGGTCGCCGCTCTGTCGGGGCACGACCCGGAGCAGGCCCGGCTCCAGGGAGACGCGGGCGCGCTCGCAGTAGCCGAGGACCGCTCCCGCGGCACGGACCCCCACCGGCATCTCCTCGAGCCCGAGACCGAGGAGGCTGGCGGCGCCGGTTGCCGACGCGAGCCGCTCGGCCGCCCGCCGGCCGTCGAAGAGAGGGACCGGCAGCGCGGTCCGGACCGCGGTGAGGAGGAGCGCCGGGGGCACGGAGGCCGGGTCGCCAACCAGCAGCTCGGCAACGTCGAGACGCTCCAATTCGTCGCGCAGCGCCACCGAGCCGAGCCCCCCGGCCACCTCCATCACCACCAGCTCGCCGCCGGCCAGATCGAGGGCGGCCACGCCCACCTGCCCGGCGGTCTCGGCGAGGGCGACCAGGCGGGCCACGCGGGTGGGTTCCAGGAGATCGGCGTCGACGGCGGTGCCGGGACTGAGCACGCGGGTGACCTCGCGCCGGACCAACCGGCCGGCCACGACCTCTCCCACCTGGTCCCAGAGCACCACCCGGTGGCCGGCGTCGAGCAGGCGGCGCAGGTGGGTCGCGACCGCCTGGTGGGGCACCCCGCACATGGGCAGCCGGCCGGCGCTGCCGAACCCGCGGCCGGTGAGGGTGACCTCCAGGATTGGCGCGGCCAGCTCCGCGTCGGCGCCGAACAGCTCGTAGAAGTCGCCGAGCCGGGCCAGGACGAGGGCGTCAGGATGCTCGGCCTTGGCGGCGCGGTACTCGCGGAGGATCGGGGTGTCACCGGCGTCGTCGAGATCGATCGTCGGGTCGGGCGGGGGCAGGTTCTCGGCACGCAGGTGCGGGGGTGTCGCGCGCTCTCTGCCCCTCACCGCACCACCGTCGTTCAGGCCGCGGCGGCCTCGACGTCCGCGCTGAGCTGCCATGCGCTGGCGGCGCGGACCCGGGCCTCGTGGAGCTCGCCCGCGGCGGCG
>DNAU01000170.1 GCA_003491925.1 Chloroflexota bacterium | reverse complement strand
ATGCCGAGCAGGGCGTACTGGGCAAGCCGGATCGCGCGGTCGGCGACGTAGAGGCGTCCGGTGATCCAGCGATCGACCCGCCCGTTCTCCGGGCGTTCGGCGTCGAGCAGGTAGAGGGGGGTCCGGCCCACCTCCACCCGCCAGACCTGAACCACCACCTCGCGTCCGCGGAGGGGGACCCGGACGGTGATCGGGTCGCCGTCCTCGCCGGTCACCAGGGCCGCGGGCAGGCGCTGCGGGTCCACCGGCCGCCAGTACTCATGCTGATAGCCACTCTGGTCGACGCGCTGGAGGAAGTAGCCCTCGCGGTAGAGGAGCCCGACGCCCACCATGGGGAGGGCGCGGTCCGACGCCTCCTTGAGGATGTCGCCGGCCAGCACCCCGAGGCCCCCGGCGTAGATGGGGAGCGACCGGTGGATCCCGAACTCGGCGCAGAGGAACGCGACCGGGTTGCGTGGCGTGGCCCGGCTGGCCATCGGCGAGCGCGACAGCTCGGCGGTGAGCCGGCTGAGGGCCGCCTCGGCGCGCCCGATCAGCTCGGGGTCGTCCTCGGCGCGCTGGAGCGCCGCCGAGGAGGTCTCGGTCAGGAGCCGGATCGGGTTCCCGTTGCAGAGCTCCCAGCGCTGAGGATCGATGACCTGGAAGAGGTCGCGCGCCTCCGGGTCCCACGACCACCGGTAGTTGTAGGCGATCCGGGCGAAGGGGGCCAGCCGCGCCAGCAGCCGGTCCGCCAGCGAGGCGGCCGCCGCCTCGACGTCCGCCGCGCCGTCGAGGAGCGGCGATGACATGGGAGCAGTCCGGTCCATGGGCTCGCGATGGTACCAGCCGGGTCGGGGCTGCCAGGGCGCGCGTGACGCTTCAGTTCGCTTTCGGTCGGCGTGTTGACGGTCTGTGCGCGGGACGCCTGCGGGCCATCACAGGAGGATGATGCCAATGCGGGTGCACCGTGTAGCGCGTTTAGCCTACGAGGGTGGAGCAGCGCGCCGCCGTGAACCGCCGTGCCCTGATGGCTCTGGTCGACCCCTCCGACGGGGGGCGGCCTGCCGAGAGTTGCCCGCCCCCGCTCGGCGACCACGTCCCCGAGGGCGGGCTGGAGAGGATCGACGCCCTCGCCGAGGCGGCGCTGGAGCTGGCGCGATCGGCGACGGAGATAGAGGTCGCCGCGGCGGTGCGCGTCGCCGGCACGGTCCTGGTCCCGGATGGCGGCATCCGGGTCGCCTCCGCCGGGCCCGGCGGCTGGCACCTGATCCTCGGTGACGAGAGCAGCGGCGAGGCCATGCTCCGGATCCCGCTGCGGACCGGGGGCGCCGTCCTCGGCGAGCTGGCGGTGCTGGGTTCCCTGCCCCTCCCCGCCGCCCAGGCCAGCGCGGTCGCCGAGCTCGCCTCCCACCTCGCCCTGGCCCTCGCCCGCCTCGAATACGGCCAGCTCCTCAGCGGGGTGGGACCCGCCGCCGACCCGGACATCTTCGCGGCGACCTCCTTCCGCGACCCGCTCACCAACCTGCCCAGCCGGATGCTGTTCCACGACCGGGTCGAGCATGCCCTCCATCGGCGCTCGCGACACGTCCACCCGGTGGCGGTGATGGTCATCGACCTAGCCGGGTCGATCACCGCGGTCAAGGAGGGGATGGGCGAGGCGGCCAGCGACCGGTTGCTGGTCCAGGTCGCCACGCGGCTCCAGCACCTGGTCCGTTCGGGGGACACCCTGGCCCGGTTCCGCGACGACCAGCTCGGCGCCCTGCTCGACGACCTCGACAGCGCAGCGGACGCGGCCCTGGTGGCCGAGCGGCTGCTGGGCGCACTGCACGAGCCGTTCGCTGTGGAGGGCGGTGTCCCGCTCTCGCTCGAGGCCCACATCGGGATCGCGGTCAACAGCGGCGCCGCCGAATCTGCAGTCGAGCTGCTCCACAAGGCGGGGAGAATGGCCCAGGCAGCAGGGGCACGCGGGGTCGGCTTCGATGCCAGTCCGGGGCAGCCGCGGGTCCACACGGGGGCGCTTCTGGACCGCTCCTGAGCCCCGAAGCGGCGCGTCCCCCTGGAAGCCGAGTCGAGTAGGCTCTGTGGCGGGACGATCGTTAGCACCCCCCGCAGCGAGGCGAGATGACCTTCGACGCTTTCCTCCAGCAGCTTCCCGACGTCGACCCCGAGGAGACGGGAGAGTGGCTCGAATCGCTCGACAATCTGATCGCCACCGAGGGAACCAGCCGGGCCCGGTATGTCATCGGCAAGATGCTGGCCCACGCCAAGCATCTCCAGGTCGGCATCCCGCCGATGGTCCAGACCGACTTCATCAACACCGTCCCCCCCGAGGAGGAGCCGTGGTTCCCGGGCGACGAGGAGATGGAGCGCCGGATCCGCCGGATCATCCGCTGGAACGCGGCGGTCATGGTGGCCCGGGCCAACAAGAAGTACGACGGCATCGGCGGCCACCTCTCCACCTACGCCTCGTCGGCATCCCTCTACGAGGTGGGGTTCAATCACTTCTTCCGGGGCAAGGACGATGGCAACCCCGGTGACCAGGTCTTCTACCAGGGCCACGCCGCCCCCGGCATCTACTCGCGCGCCTTCCTGGAGGGCCGGCTCAGCGAGGATCAGCTCGACCACTTCCGGCGCGAGACCGAGGGGCGGGGGCTCAGCTCCTATCCCCACCCGCGGCTCCTCCCCGAGTTCTGGGAGTACCCGACGGTGTCGATGGGCATCGGGCCGCTCAACGCCATCTACCAGGCGCGATTCAACCGCTACCTCTACAACCGCCAGCTGGTCGACACCTCGGGATCGCGGGTGTGGGCGTTCCTCGGCGACGGTGAGTGCGATGAGCCCGAGTGCATCGGCGCCCTCTCGCTCGCCTCGCGCGAGCGGCTCGACAACCTGACCTTCGTCGTCTCCTGCAACCTGCAGCGGCTCGACGGGCCGGTGCGGGGCAACGGCAAGGTGATCCAGGAGCTGGAGTCGATCTTCCGCGGCGCCGGCTGGAACGTGATCAAGGTCATCTGGGGGAGGGAGTGGGACCCCCTGCTCGCCCAAGATGTGGACGGCGTCCTGGTCAACAAGATGAACACCACCAACGACGGCTCGTTCCAGAAGTACGCCGTCGAGTCCGGCGCCTACATCCGCGAGCACTTCTTCGGGCCCGATCCCCGGCTGCGCAGGCTGGTGGAGCACCTCTCCGACGACGAGCTGCGCCGGCTGCGCCGGGGTGGCCATGACTACCGCAAGCTGTACTCGGCGTACAAGCTGGCGGTGGAGCAGAAGGAGACGCCCACCGTCATCCTCGCCCACACCATCAAGGGCTGGACCCTTGGCGAGGGCTTCGAGGGGCGCAACGCGACCCACCAGATCAAGAAGTTCACCGAGGACGAGCTGCGCACCTTCCGCGACCGCATCCAGCTCCCGATCACCGACAAGCAGCTCGCCGGCGGCCTCCCGCCCTACTACCACCCCGGTCCCAAGTCCCCCGAGGTCGAATACCTGATGAGCCGCCGGCTCGCCCTGGGGGGGCCGGTGCCCCGGCGCAACACCCACACCCGGAAGCTGGACCCGCCCGCCGACGCAGCCTACGCCGAGGCGTTCACCGGGTCGGGAGGCCGGCCCGCGTCGACCACCGCCGCCTTCACCGCCCTGCTCCGCAACCTGCTGCGCGACAAGAGCGTCGGCCGCCGGATCGTGCCGATCATCCCCGATGAGGCGCGCACCTTCGGCATGGACGCGCTCTTCCGCGAGGTCAAGATCTACGCCGCCCTGGGCCAGCAGTACGAGCCGGTGGACGCCGAGATGGTGCTCAGCTACACCGAGGCACGCGACGGCCAGCTGCTCGAGGAGGGGATCACCGAAGCGGGCTCGATGGGGTCGTTTCACGCCGCCGGCACCGCCTACTCGACCTTTGGCGAGCGGATCCTGCCCTTCTACATCTACTACTCGATGTTCGGCTACCAGCGGGTCGGGGACCTGATCTGGGCGTTCGGGGACTCGCGGGGGCGCGGCTTCATGCTGGGCGGGACGGCGGGGCGCACCACCCTGAACGGCGAGGGGCTGCAGCATCAGGACGGCCACTCGCCGCTCCTCTTCTCGGCCGTCCCCCACGTGCGCATCTACGACCCCGCCTACGCCTACGAGCTGGCGGTCATCGTCCGCGACGGCGTCCACCGGATGTGCGTGGAGGACGAGGACGCCTTCTACTACATCACCCTCTACAACGAGAACTACGCCCAGCCGACCAAGCCCGAGGGCGTGGACGAGGCCATCCTGCGCGGCCTCTACCTCTGCAACCCGTCAGGGGACGGGCGCACCCACCACGCCACCATCCTGGCCAGCGGCACGGCAATGGCGGCCGCGCTCAGCGCCCAGCAGAGCCTTGCCGAGCACCACGACGTCGCCGCCGACGTCTGGAGCGTCACCAGCTACCAGCAGCTCCGCAACGACGCCCTCGAGGTGGAGCGGTGGAACCGGCTGCACCCCGAGCAGGAGCCGCAGGTCGCCTACATCACCGAGCAGCTCGGGGACCGGCGCGGACCGGTCGTCGCGGTCACCGACTACCTCAAGGCCGTGTCCGACCAGGTGGCCCGCTTCGTGCTCCAGGACTTCATCCCGCTGGGGACCGACGGCTTCGGCCGCAGCGACA
>DNAU01000311.1:546-8730 GCA_003491925.1 Chloroflexota bacterium | reverse complement strand
GGTGCTGGTCGCGGTCGCCGCCGTCGTCGGCAACGGCTGGTCGGTGTTTCTCGCCTTCGACGGCGGCCGCGGGGTGGCGGTGTCGACCGGCGTGGTGGCCGGGCTCAATCTGATCGCCCTCGCCGTGCTCCTCGTCTGCTTTGCCGTGGGGGCTCTCCGCGGGCGGATCGCGGAGGGGGTGCTGGTCGGCTTCATCATGCTGCCGATCGCCGGCGTGGTGCTGGCGCTGACCCCGCTCCAGACCGGCTACGCGCTCCCGCTCGGCTCCGTCGCGCTGCTGCTCCTGATCCTGGCCCGTCGCCTCGACGGCGTGGTGGGGGACGTCAACCATTACGGGGGTGCGCGCCACGTCATCCTGGACCGGGTCCTTCACGACCGCCGGCCCGGACGCCCGCTGGTCGGGCACCGCACCGATCCCTGAGCCGGCCCGCGTCCCCCCGGTCCGGCGTCATGCCGTGATCGCAGGCTGGCCCTCGTCCGTCCACACCTGGTTGAAGGGATACCACTGATCGGGGGCGAGGGCGATCAGGGCGTCGAGCCGCTCTGCGAGCGCCTGGGTCATCTCCGCCACCGTGCCGGTCGGGATCGGGGCGTCGACCAGGATCCGGTAGTGGCGGCCGTCGCGGTAGCACGCACACGGCAGGAGGGGGCACCCGCTGTGCAGCGCCATCGCGGCCGGGCCGGTGCTGAAGAGGACGGGGCCGCCCCGGAAGCGGACCTCGACGGTCGGGCCGCCCTCGGGGATGTCGGCGAGGAGGGCCAGGAAGCGCCCCCGTCGCAGCGCGTGGAGGAGGCCCCGCGCGGCGCGTCCGGGGGTGAAGACCTCGAGCCCGCGGCGCTCCCGCGCCCAGACGATGACCCGGTTGAAGGCGACCGGGGTGAACTCCCGCATCACCGTGGTCAGGGCCAGCCCATGGGAGAGCGCCATGGTCGCGGCCATGTCCCAGTTGCCGAAGTGAGCCAGGCAGAAGATGCCGGCGCCGTGCTCCTCCTGCGCCCGGTTGATGTTGTCGTAGCCGTCCATCGGATGCAGCCGCTGCACCGTCTCCATGCTCAGGCCGTGAGACCACACCATGTCCAGGCAGGTCCGGTAGTACTCGCGGTAGGACGCGCGGGCTCGGGCGCGGGCAGCGCGCGCGCCGAGCGCGGGATCGGCCCGCCGGTGGCGGGCCGCACAGGCGGCAACCCGCCCCGGGCGGGTCGCGCACGAGACCCACGCGATCGCGTCCGAGGCGAGGAATCGCCGCCACCCCAGTGCCTGCGTGATCCTGGCCATCCCGCCCCAGAGCAGGCGCAGGGCGGCGGCGGGAGGCTCCTGGCTCGGGATCGGGGCGCCCACCGCGACGGCGACCGGGGAGATCAGCCGGTGGCCCGAGGGCCCTCCGTCGTCGCGGTCGCTCACCCGGGCCGGCTCGCCCGATCTGGTCTCGATGGCATCTCCGCCCGTCATCTGCGTCGGCGGACTGGATCATACCGAGGGAGGGTGCGGGCCGAAGGTGTGACCGCCGGCGTAGGCTAGCCGCCGAGATCGCCCCGGTGGGCCGGGGCCCGCTCGCCGGTGGCGGAGGGTTGGCGGTGGCGATGCGCGTGGCGTGGTTCGGGCATGCCGGAGGCCGGCGGGCCGATGGCCTGACCGCCTACAGCGACCAGACCGTGGCCGGCCTGGCCACGGCCGGCTGCGAGGTGCGCTTCTTCCACCACGACCAGGACGGCGATCGCACCCCGGTCTCCGGCGCCGTGGCTCTGGAGGGGGTCCGGTTCAAGACCGTCACCCTCCCCGCCCCGCGCACCCTGGCGCGGATCGAGCGGGCTCTCGAGGAGTTCCGCCCCGATGTCGTCCACTGCTCGGTGAGCGTCTCCCTCCTCGACGGCGCCATCGCCCGGGTTGCACGTGGCCTCGGTGCCGCCACGGTGGCGACCTGCCATCTCCCCTACGCGCCGGCCCAGAGCGCGCGGGGTCGGGTGATGCGCGGCCTCTACCGGTACCACGGCACCCAGCTGCAGGAGTACGACCGCGTCATCGCCCTGTCCACGGAGCAACGGGACCTGCTGGTCCACACCGGGCTCTCCCCGGAGCGGATCGTGGTGATGCGCAATGCCGTCGACACCCGGCGGATCAGCCCCGGGCCCTCGGGGCTGCGCGCGGCCATGGGCGCGGCCCTGGTCGTGACCTATCTCGGCCGGCTCGACCCGGAGAAGCGGGTGGAGGAGCTCATCAGGTCGTTCCTCGCCCGCGGCTGGCCCCCCGACCACCTCCTGCTCATCGCCGGTGGTGGCAGCCAGGACCATAGGCTCCGGCGGGTGGCCGGAGAGGAGTCGCCGGTTCGGTTACTGGGCGTGGTGAGCAATGAGGACCGCCTCGAGCTGCTCCGCGCGACCGACATCTTCGTGCTCCCCTCGACCGCCGAGGGCCTCTCGCTGGCGCTGCTGGAGGCGATGGCGGCGGGCTGCGCCATCATCTCCACCGACGCCGGCGAGCACGGGGCGGTGCTCGACGGTGCCGGCGTGGTCATCCCGGTCCATCCCCTCGAGCCGGCTCTCGCCGAGGCGATGGAGCGGCTGCGCGCCGACCCAGATGCCCGCCGGCGCCTCGGCGAGGCCGCCCGCCGGCGCGCCGTCGAGAACCACAGCCTGGACCGCTACATCGACGATCTCCTCCATCTCTACGCGAGCGCCATCGAGGCCGGCCGGGTGGTCGCCGCCGCGAGCGGCTAGGTCAAGCCCCCGCGCACCGGGCGGCGTCCCCGGTGCCCATCAGGGGCCGGACGACCGGGTGGCGGCGCTCCCCTGGGCGTGGCCCTCGGTGACGGGGAGCCTGGCACGCAGCGCGGTGCCCCGATGGGGTGACGACTCGATCCGCAACCCGCCCCCGGACTCGCGCGCCAGGTCGTGGATCAGTCGGAGGCCGAGATGCCCCTCCTCAGCCCGGCGCCGGCGCTCCTCCTCGGAGAAGCCGGCCCCGTCGTCGACGATCTCGAGCTCCAGGTCACCGCCGTCGCAGCGGACGTCGACCCTGACGTGGTGGGCGGCGGCGTGCTCGGCGACGTTGCGGAGCGCCTCCTGCGCGATCCGATAGGTGGCGGCGAGGGCCGCGCCCCGGACGCCCGCGGCCTCCGGCGCGACCTCGACCCGCACCTCGACCCCCTCGTCGCGCAGCGGCCCCGCGAGCTCGTCCAGGGCGGCGGCGAGGCCGACCTCCTGGAGGTCGGGGGGCGCGATCTCGCGGAGCAGGGTGCGCAGCTCCTCGATCGCCTCGGCGGTGGCATCGGCCGCGTGCAGCATGGCGACCCGGTCGTCCTCCCGGTCCCGATCGGCGCGGCTGCGCAGTCCGAGCGCGATCGTGGCCAGATCCTGGACCACGCCGTCGTGAAGGTTGCGGGCGATCCGGTGGCGCTCCGCGTCGGATGCGTCCAGCGCCTGCTGGAGCAGTTGCTCGCGCTCTCGGGTGTGCGCCTCGCGCTGGAGCTGGGCGGCATGGGTGCGGGCGGAGAGCACCAGCAGGGACATCTGGAGCAGCAGCACCGGGACCAGCAGCAGGAGGAATCCATCCGCTCCCTCCCGGTCGACCAGGACCACACCGCCGAACGCGGTGAGCCCCGCACCGAGGTGGTAGGGAAGGACGTTGGCGGCGTTGTGGCCCACGTACTCCACCACCCGCAGGTCCGGCTGGCTGAGCCGCTGCACGACGGCCAGCAGCCAGATGTTGACCAGCCAGCAGAGGAAGCCGGCCACCAGGCCTCCCACCAAGCCACGGCCGAGAGGGGTGCCGCCACCGGTGATGCCGTGGAACACCGCCCACGCGACCAGGTTGCTGAGGAACTGGTTGGAGGCGTTGAAGACGGCCTTGAATGTGTGCAGGCCCAACCGCGCCCCGCTGCCGGCGACCTCGCAGGCGGTCGCGACCAGCGCCCCGATCGGTCCGGCCGCGAAGGTCAGCCCCATGTGGGCAAAGATCGAGGCCGACCAGAAGCTGGCCACCCCCGAGAGCGCGCGGACCGCGGTCGCGGCCAGCACGAAGGTGGCGCATCCCCCCAGCGCCAGCAGCGCCGGGTCGGCCGGCGGCCGGACGGTGGCCGCCGCCGCCGCCGTCGCTCCGGCCGCGAGCAGGCCGACGTAGATGACCAGCGCCGGTGTGTAGTGGAGTGGGACCCCGGCCGCCTCCTGGGGAAGCCGGGGGACCCGGGCGGCGATCCGGCGCAGCCAGCCGGGAGCCGCGATCCCGTGCTCCACGTCGGCTGTCCGCGTCACCGTGTGCCGCGTCCGGACCAGTCCCGCGTCAGGCCGGCGGTCTGGGGACCGCCACGACCCTCGGCTCCCGGGAGCCGTCCTCGCGCTCGATCTGCACCAGACCGAGGCGCAGGGCCTTGGTCACCGCCTCCAGCTTGGAGTGGGTGGCCAGCTTGGAGTTGATCCGGGAGAGCTTGTTGCGCAGGGTCGCGTGGCTCATGAAGAGCTGCTGCTCGATGGCCGTGTTGTCCCAGCCCTGGGCGAGGAGCTGGAGGACCTCGAGCTCCCGGGGAGAGAGGTCGTCCCCGTAGCCCTGCCGCACCGCCGACGCCGGACCGATCAGCTTGGCGACCATCCCCGGGGAGATGGCGATGTTGCCGACCATCGCTCCGCGGATGGCGCTGGGGAGGTGGTCGAGGCTCTCTGCCTTGCTGATGAAGCCGCTGCAGCCGGCGCTGAGCGCCTCGTCGAGCACCTGGCGCTCCTCCACGGCGCTCACCACCAGGACCCGGGTTCGGGGGTGTTCCTCGAGGATGTAGCGGGCGGCCACGATGCCGTCGCCGTCGGGGAGGTGGTAGTCCATGAGCACGACGTCCACGTGCTTGCGACGGAGGAACTCGCGGGCGTCGTCGAGGCGCTGGGAGATCCCGTCGACCCGGATGTCGGCCTCGTCACGGAGCGCTCGCGCCAGCGCCTCGGCGAACATCTGGTGGTCCTCGACGATGAGGACCCGGATCAGCGGGTTCGGCGAGAGCGCGAGGTGAGGGTCCATCTCGAGGTCCGACATCGGGGCAAGCAGAGGATATGCCTCGGTGGACCGGAAGAGGCGGGCCGCCGCCCACATGGTGCGCCGCGCCGACGCCTCACCGTCCGCGCGCGACCTCAGACCGAGGAGGTGTTCCACAGCTCGGGATCCACACTCCGCGCGGTCGCGATCGCGGTCGCGGGTCGCTCACGGCTGGGGACGCCGCCGACGGCCCGGTGCGTCGCCGCGGCGCCACCGCGGCGCCGGGCCCAGCCACCCACCAGCGCGGCCGTCCCGCAGGTCCAGGCCACCAGCAGGGTCACCGTCCACCCGAGCCGCGGGGCGGCCAGGGTGGCGAGCAGCCCCCCGCCGAGCATCCCGGCGTAGCCGAACAGCCAGACCGCGGCACTCGCCTGGCCCAGACGCTCCGAGGCGACGGTGCGGGCCAGCTCGGTCGCCGCCAGGATCTCGTAGGGTGCCGACGCCAGGCCGCTCAGCACCGCCAGGCCGGCGTCGACCCACGCCGAGCCGACCACGGCGAAGGCCCCCAGCGGGAGCAGCTCACCGAGGGTGAGCAGCGCCATGGTGCGCGAGCCCAGTCCCCGGCGGCGGGTGCCGAGCAGGGCAAGAGCGCCCAGGACGTTGCCGGCGCCCACCGCCGCGTACACCCAGCCGGCGGCGGACGCGCTGCCGAAGCGCTGCTCGGCGGCGGCGGGGAGCACCGCCTGGAGGCAGGTGATGGTCCCGAAGATCCCGAGCTGGGCGAGGGCGAGCTGGCGGAGGAAGGGACGGCGGAGCACCAGCCCGATCCCGTCCCACGGCCGCCCCCGTCCGGCTCCACCACCGGCTCGGCTTCCCGCCCCGCCCGGCAGGCTGGCGACCAGGGCGGCCAGGGCCAGGAAGCTGAGCGCATCGGCGCCCACCAGCCAGCTGGCCGAGCCGGTGCCGAGCAGGCCGAGCAGGCCGGCGGCGAGGCCGGGGCCGATCACCAGCGCCGCGGCGTCCACGGCACCCACCAGAGCGTTGAGGCGCGCGACGCCGGACGCGGGGACGACGCGGGGGATCGCCGCCTGGCCGGCGGGCTGGGCGGCGCCCCCGGCGGCCTGACTCAGGGCGAGCAGCGCCAGCACCGCCGGGATCGCCCCGGCGAGAAGGCTGAGCGCGAGCGCTCCGGTCACGACGGCACGGCCGGCGTTGAGGGCCACCAGGGTGGGCAGCGGCCCGAAGCGGTCCGCCAGGTGCCCGCCGAGCAGCGATCCCACTGGACGCGGGGCCACCCGCAGCAGGATGGCCAGAGCCGGGGCGGCCAGGCTGTGGGTCAGCGCCCAGAGGGCGACCGCCACCGCCACCGTCGTCAGCCAGTCGCCGCAATTGGAGACGGCGCGGCCGCTGACGAATCGGGTGGTCGGACCTCCGATGCGGAGCCGGCCGGCCGTTCCTGCCGGCCAGATGACTTTCGCTTTGGACATGCTCACCTTGTCCGTCTCGGCTCCGAGCGCCCGTGACGTCATGGGCCCGAGGGCCGATGTCCTGCCCCCACCTCCGGTGAGGTGGGGGTGGGCGGACGCCGGATTTAGGTCGCCCTGCGGCGCCCGCCCGAAGGGGATGAGGAATTTCTGCGGATCAGCTCCAGCCGTTGGTCACGTCCCGTCCTCCGGTGTGCTGGACACGCCGGTCGGGTCACTGTCGTGGAGCCCTTCTCTGCGTGCCCGGCCTGTCGGTCGGCCACCTCATCGTCGGTTCCGGGCGCCGATTGGCATAGACGCCGATGTCCCTGATTGGGCGCCCGAATGCACTCGATTTCGCTGACGTTTGCGGAGCCGGTGACCGGCGGCAGCGCCGGGGAGATGCATCTGCGTCCGGTGGCCAGGAGCATCTGCACTAGCACGGAGGTGTGATGGGTCGCCTGCGGTCGGCATTCCCGGTCGTTCCTGGGCCACGTGGCCCAGGGCCGGAGGGCCTTCCTCGGCTGACCCCTGGCGGGCCGGCGTCTGGCCGGCCTGCCTCCGGGGTGGGATCAGCCCCGGCGGGCGATGACCTCGGTGATCGCCGCCGCCACCGCGTCCACCAGGACCTCCGCCTCGGCGTCGCTCATGGAGAGCGGCGGGTTGAGGACCACGACCTCGCCGAGCGGGCGCACCACCACCCCGTGGCGGCGGGCGGCGAGGGTCACGGCGCGTCCGACCCGGAGCGCCGGGTCGAAGGGGGCGGCGCCGTCGCGCAGCTCGATGCCGGTCATGACCCCCCGGCGGCGGATCTCGAAGACGCCGGGGAGCGCCGCCACACGCTCCTCGAGCAGCCGCTCGAGAGTCGCCGCCAGCCGTCGCGCCGACCCCAGCGTGCCCTCCTCCTCGAAGAGGCGGAGTGAGGCACGGGCGACCGCGCAGGCCACCGGGTTGCCGGTGTACGTGTGCCCGTAGTAGAGGGTGCGCTGCGCGGAGAAGGGCGCCGTGAAGCGGCTGAAGATCTCCTCGGTGGTGAGCACCGCCGAGAGCGGGAGGTAGCCCCCGCTCAGCCCCTTGCCCAGGCAGAGGATGTCCGGCGAGATCCCGGCGCCCGCGGAGGCAAAGAGGTCCCCGGTCCGGCCGAAGCCTGTGGCCACCTCGTCGGCGATGAGCAGCGCCCCGTGGCCCCGGGCCAGGCCCGCGGCCTCGCGCAGCCACCGGTCGGAGTGGGTGAGCATCCCGGCGGCCGCCTGGACGCGGGGCTCGACGATGAGTGCCGCCACCTCGGAACCCCAGCGGTCCAGCAGGTCGGCGAGGGCGCGGAGGGAGGCCTCCTCGCCGAGGTGAGGGCTGGGGACGGTCAGGGCGGGGAAGAGGATGGGGTCGAGGCCGGTGTGGAACGGCTCGCTGCGGCCGACGCTGACCGCCCCGGCGGTGTCGCCGTGGTACGCGTCCCCCAGCGCGACGAAGCGGGAGCGCTCCGGGTGGCCGGCGTGGCGCTGGGCCAGCAGCGCGATGCGCAGCGCCGCCTCGACCGCTGCCGCACCCGCCTCGCAGTAGAAGACGCGGGTGAGCCCGGGAGGCGTGACCGCGGCGAGCTCCTCGGCGAGCAGGGCGCCCGGGGCGTGGGTCTGGCCCAGGAANNAGCGCCGCCTCGACCGCCGCCGCTCCCGCCTCGCCGTAGAAGACGCGGCGAAGCCCGGGCGGGGCGACCCGGGTGAGCTCCTCGGCAAGCAGGGCGCCGGGGGCGTGGGTCTGGCCCAGGAA
>DNAU01000311.1:0-410 GCA_003491925.1 Chloroflexota bacterium | reverse complement strand
AGGGCGGGATGGGCGTGGCCGTGGACGGTGCACCAGAGGCTGCTGATCCCGTCGAGGTAGCGCCGCCCGCCCTCATCGGTCAGCCAGCAGCCGTCCCCGGAGCGGATCACCAGGGGAGCCTCCTCCCGCCATTCGCTCGTCTGGGTGAAGGGGTGCCAGAGATGACGGTGGTCGGCATCGATCACCTCGCCGGTGACCTCCCGGCGCGGGGAGGTCAGCGGGGCGAGGTCGAGCGCCCCCGCGGCCCCGGCCAGGGCGTCGACGTCGGCGGCGTCACCGAGGTGGGGCAGCACGCCGAGCACCGGCACCCCGCACTGGTCCCCGATCTGGGCGGCGTTCTCGGCGACGAAGGCCGGGTCACCCTCCCCGGCGACGTCGACCAGCACCACGCCCAGCAGGCGAAGCCCGGC
>DNAU01000005.1 GCA_003491925.1 Chloroflexota bacterium | reverse complement strand
CCGTACGCCGAGTACCAGACCAAGACCTCCCGGGTGATCCCGATCTTCCTCGCCACCCCGGTCTGACCGGGTCCGAGGGGCCGGGGAGGCGTGGTTTCCCGGGATTGGGGTACGCTAGGGGGAGCCGCTCAACTCGGGCGGGAGTCGCTCGTGGTCTTCCCCTTCTCGAACGGACCCGCGCGTCGTGAGTGATCCGAGAAGGACAGGAGAGACCAGGCATGACTGGTACCGTCAAGAAAGTCGTGCAGGAGCGCGGCTTTGGTTTCATCACCGCTGAGGATGGCGCGGAGTACTTCTTCCACCGCAGCGGTCTCGACCCGTCGCTCAACTTCGAGAGCCTGGCGGTCGGCGAGCGTGTGAGCTTCGCCGTCGAGACGAGTGACAAGGGCCCGCGCGCGCGTCAGGTGCGCGCCGCCTAGCACTCGGTGAGGTCCACCGGCCGGCGCGGGTCACCGCGCCGGTCGGCGGCCACACTCGGCGGGGCCGCTCAGGCCACGCCGGCGAAGAGGCTGCGCTCCGGCCGGTCCTGCACCGGGACGCCGCGAGCCAGGACGTATCGCTCGATGCCGAAGGCTGCCTCGAAGAGCTGAGCGGCCATGGCGGCGAGCGCGAGCCCCGGGTGCATCTGGCTGAGGTGGCTGACGCAGGCGGCCAGCTTGAGATCCAGGACGTCGGAGACGTCGACCTCGGTGGTGATCTCGCCGTCCGGGACGCCCTGGGCCTGGCCGAGCTCCCCGGGGAGCTCGATCCCCGCGTCCCGCGCCACCGCGACGATGCCGTGGACGAAGCTGCGGGGCACCGCGTTCAGATAGAGCTTGGTCGGGACCCAACCCTCCCCGGCGAGCGTGTCTAGGGCGACCATGGTCGACTCGTGGGCCTTGCGGTGGTCCGGGTGACGGTAGGTGCCGTCCGCCGTGTAGGTGACCACCACCTCGGGGCGCTCGTCGCGCAGGATCACCGCCACCCGCGCCGCCGCCTCACCGAGGGGCGCGCTGTCGAAGGACTCCGGGTGAGCGTTGCTCGGAGCGCCGGTCATCCCCGAGTCCCGGTAGCCGAGGAACTCCTGACGGTCCACCCCCAGGATCGTGCAGGCGGTCAGGAGCTCCTGGGTTCGGATCTCTCCCAGGTGCGGGCGCGACGCGGCCGCGTCCATGTGATGGACCTCGCCCTCCTCGCCGCGGGTCGCCGTGACCAGGATCACCCGGTGGCCATCCCGGTGCGCGTGGAGCATGACGCCCCCGGTGAGGATCGATTCGTCGTCCGGGTGCGCGTGCACCAGCAGGAGCGTCGTCATGGCCGGCCTCCAGGCAAGGTTCGCGGGGCGGCTCGTCTCGCCAACATGGCGGTTACCGGCCTCCGATTGCAGACTTCGGCCGGATCGGCGCAGATTCGGAGGAGATTCAGTCGGCGAGGGCCAGTCTCATCGCGGCGAGATGGCGCCCCACCGCGTCGGGGCTCCAGCCGTGGCCGCCTTGGCCGTCGACCACCAGCTCGACGTTGCCGAGCGGCGCGACCATCTCGCGGAGGCGGTCGACATTGACCAGCCGATCGTGCTCGGGGACGATGATCATCGTCGGCTTGGAGCGGCTCCGCACCAGCTCCAGGTCCTGACGGCCGAGGGCGTCGTTGATCCACTCCCGAGCGGCGCGAGGATCGGCGCGGCGCTGGTTGAGGTAGTTGACGTCGGCGGTGTGAGGGTCGACGTCCTTGCCCTCGATGGCCAGCCGCTTGTAGATGTCGCTGACCGCACGCTGCCGGCTGAGCCAGACCACCGTGGGCCAGAGCGCCCGAGAGGCGAGGATCCGGACCTGCCAGCGGTACTGCGGCCGGATCAGCGCCTCGCCGAGCAGCGGGGTGTGCAGGATCAGGTGATCGACAGCGTCGGCGTCGTCGCGGGCCATGGCGCAGGCGACCGACGCGCCCAGGCAGAGCCCGGCCAGGTCGAAGCTGCGGACGCCGAGGTGGGCCAGCAGGGCCCAGACCGTGGCGGCCATCGCCTCGGCGGTGTGCCGGACGCCCAGGGGGTCGGACTGCCCGTTGCCGGGCAGGTCGGGGGCGATCAGGGTCCGCTGGCAGGCCAGCGCGGCGAAGCGGCCACCGAACTCCTCGCCCGAGCTGATGAAGCCGTGGCAGAGCACGAGGGGCTTGCCCTCGCCGCCGATGAGGTAGCGCACGCGCTTGCCTCCCAGGACGACAAAGCGCTCCTCCATCGACGGAGAGCCGGCAGATTCCGCTGAGCGTTTCACGTGGGCGCGCTCGGAACTAACGACGCGTTCGTCTCGGTCTTCCGCGTCAGATTCCCTGGGTCGGGTGGCTGCGTCGAACCACGTGACGTGACGTCGGCCACCGGACCTCCCCATCCGCGGCGGGCACGGAGGAGCGGACGGACTGCGTCTGACAGGCACTAGCCTGCCAGATCTCTCGCCTCCTGTCTGCCCGCCGGCGTACCGATCAGATGGCGACGCCGGGGTGATCGCCGTTGCCGGACGGTGCCACCACACGGTCGAGCTCCTGCTTGATGACGGCGTAGCACTCGCAGGAGACGGATTCGAGACCGTCACGATCGAGGATGGCGACGTGGCCGCGGTGATAGCGGATCAGCCCGGCGGCCTGGAGGAGCCCGGCCGACAGGGTCACGGTCGCCCGGCGTGAGCCGAGCATCTGGCCCAGGAACTCATGGGTGATGGCGAACTCGTCGACGCCCACCCGGTCATGGCTCATGAGCAGCCAGCGGCTCAGCCGCTCCTCGTTGGTGTGGAGCCGGTTGCAGGCGGCGGCCTGGGCGATCTGGCCGAAGAGTGCCTGCTCGTACTGGTGGACGATGGCGGCGAACGCCCCACCGCGACCCAGCTCGTCCAGGAAGGCACGGGCATCGAGGCGCAGCGCGTGGCCCGAGACCTGCGAGATGGCGCGCACGTTGAGCGAACCGCCCAGCACCAGGGGCACGCCGACGATGCCCTCGTTACCCACGGTGGCGACCTCGACGATGGCACCGTCGTCGAGGGGCGTGACCAGCGAGATGACCCCGCCCACGGGGAAGTGGACGGCACGGATCGGCTCGCCCGGCTCGAAGAGCACGGTCTTGATGGCGAGCGTCACCGGGACCATGCCGGCCGCGATGCGCTCGCGGTCCGCCGCCGGGAGGGCGTCCAGGATGCGGTTGGTGCGGGGACCGCCGCGACGGTCGACGGAGGGCATCGGGACCTCTGACTAGCCCGGAACCCAACGCCGGGCCCGCACCTGCCGGAGGAGCCCGGTCGCGAGACCGGGGTCTGATACCTGCCCCCCCATTCTACTTTCGTTTCGGTCCGCCGCAGCCGCCAGCGGGTCAGGGGCGTGCCCCGGGTCGAGGGCGAGGCGTCACACCACCCTCGGGCCGGCGTTCGTGTCCGTCGGGAGGTCGGTCAGGCGGTGGGCGGGGTGCGCCCCGGGTGAACCTCGGCGCCGTCGCGGGGCGCAGCCTCGGCGGGCGGCCCGATCTCCGGCGCCGCCACGGAGCCGGGCTCCGGCTCGGGGCCCACCGGGAGGGTGAAGGCCACCGTCGTCCCCAGGTTTCCGCTGGCGGCGATCCAGATCCGGCCGCCGTGGCCCTCCACGATGCGGCGGCAGGTGGCGAGACCGAGCCCGCTGCCGGAGATGGAGGTGGGGCCGCGTGTGAACGGCTCGAAGACCTGCTCGCGGGAGGCGGTGGGGATGCCCTGGCCGTTGTCGCGGCAGCTCATCTTCCATGCCCCCCCATCGCGGACGGCGTCGATCCGGATCCGCGGCGGCTGATCGGCGCGGTACTTGATGGAGTTCTCGATGAGATTCTGGAGCACGAGCTGCAGCTCGCCGGGCCGTCCGAGGACGGTTGGGAGGTTGCCGGTCTCGATCAGCGCTCCCTGCTGCGCGATGGTCGAGCCGATGGTCGCGATCACCCGGGCGGCGGTCTGGTTGAGGTCGACGGGCTCCACCGAGCTGATCCCGCGGTCCAGCTCGGCGTACTGGACCAGGTCGGTGACCAGCTGGGTGGCGTAGTCGGCCACGTCCTTGATCTGGTCGACGACCTGGAGCACCGGCGCCGCGTCGTCGCCGGGCCCGGCTCGCATCCTCGCGACCGCGGCCCACATCGAGATGGTCGCCAGGGGGTTGCGCAGGTCGTGTGCCATGGCGTGGCTGAAGGTCGCGAGATCGGCGTTGGAGCGGCGCAGCCGCTCGGTCATCACCTCGCGCTCGAGAGAGACGCTGAGCAGGGCGTTGTTCTCGAAGAGACGGTCACGACCGGACTCCTCGGCCGGCCGGAGCGGGGTCACCACCGCGAGCAACCCGAGGTCGACGTGCGGCGTCTTGGTCGGGAAGACGATGGCCAGCTCGCCCGACCCCCACTCGAGGTCATCGAGGAGCCCGTCGGGCGGGAACTGCTCCACGCGGGCCTGCGCGGGGAGGCGCAGCCGACCCCCTCCCCGGAGGTACGAGCCCGCGATGTCGAGCTGACGCCCTTCCTCGGCGCCGGCGGGGGAATCGGTGGACCAGAGGCCGAGGCAGCCAGCTCGCGCCGTTGTGTGAGAGAGCCAGCTCACTGCTTTGGGGTCCCCGGCGGTGCCGCTCAGGAGCGACACGCTCAGCTCGTGGTCCAGGGTCATGGTGTCGTGGAGGGCGGCCCGGGCGTGGCTCTCCCCCCGGGAGACGCAGCGGGAGAGCTCGATCGCCATCTCGGTGATCCCCTGCTGGAGGCGGGCCGCGCCCTGGCCGCGGCTGAGACGCTTGCCGAGGTCCTTCTGGTACTGCCGCAGGCAGGCGACGACGGCGCTGATAGTGGTCCAGCGCGGACTGATGGAGTAGAGGGCGGCGGCCGCCTCCCCGAGGCAGTCGGGCACCGCGCCGCCCGCTGCCGGCTCCAGGCACTCGACGATGACCTCGACGGCCCGCTCCAGGGCCGCCGCCTGCTGCGCCGTGGGTGCCTCGCCCTCGATGAGGCGCCGCTCGAGGCGGCGCAGCAGGCGTTCGGCCGGCGTCTGGGCGGCGACGGAGTCCAGATCATCGGTGTCGCGGATCCGCGTGGCGGCCGTGCAGCCGCAGGACTCGCGGGGCACGAGGACGGCGGGCACGAGGTGCCGGTCGGGCCGGACCTCCTTCCCCTGGATCATCTCGAGCAGGAGGGTGGCACCCCGGCGGCCGATCTCCTCGAAGCTCTGATGGATCGTGGAGAGGGTGGGTTGCGACAACGTGGCTGCGGGGACGTCGTCGAAGCCGATGATGGCCTGGTCCCGGGGCAGGACCAGCCCCGCTTTGCGGAGCCCCCGCATGATCCCGAGCGCGTTGTAGTCGGTCGCGGCGATAACGGCCGTCGATGGCATGCCGGCCGCGAGCATCCGCCGAGCGGCGACCTCCCCACCGCCCTGGAGGTTGTCGGTGGCGTCGAAGATGAGCTCGTCGCCGGCGTCGATGCCCTGAGCGGCGAGAGCCTCCCGGTACGCGGCCAGGCGCTCGGTGATGTCGGACTGGGCCATGGAGCCGGCGAAGGCGATGCGCCGGTGCCCGTGCTCGACCAGGTGGGACACGGCCTGGAGGATGCCGGTCCGGTTGTCGGCGCGGACCACGGGACAGGGAAAGCTGTCCACGGCATGGCTCAGCATGACCACGGGCTTTCCCGCAGCCCGCAGGGCGTGGAGGTACCAGGGTTCGACGGCGTTGACCACCACCAGGAATCCGGCGACCTCCTCCCAGGCGACGCGCACCTTGAACCGCGGCACCAGCGCCTCGCTGCCCAGGGGCCAACCGAGATACTCGCCGTCGGAACTGCCGCGCGGGACCGATGCGCTGAGCTGCTCCTGATTGGCTCCGAAGTCGAGATCCAGGGTCTGGATGGCGACGACCCTCGTCCCCGACGCCCGGGTCGCCGCGGTGACCCCGGCGATGAGGGTGCTGGTGTAGGTGCCCGCCACCAAGTGGGAGAGCACCCCGATCTTGGGGTGCGCGATCGACTTCCCCCCAGCGGTCATGGGCATGCCTGACACCACCTGAACTTCCGGATAGCTGAGATGTTCCACCAGGCTCTCGGTGGTGGGGAAAGACAATCATAAGCCTGGTACGGGCCCGTGACCCGCCGCGGCGGGGCTGTCCCGAACGGCAATTCACCGCGCCAGACCGCCCCCCCCACGCTCCTCCAGCGCCCGCCGCCGGTCGACGCTGCAGCGCAGTCGGCACTGCTGACGCGAATGCAGTGATCAGCCCGGGGATTGTGTCTCGCCGGTCAGAGGACGATCGCGGCGGCCGGCACGACCTCGACCCGCCGCCCCGGCTGTCGCAGTGTCGCGAAGCGGCTGCTGATCAGCTCGATGACGCTGTCGGCGGGCACAGCTCCGCCGGGCAAGGTGGCCGGCCCGGTGGTGTGGGCGTCGCCCACCAGGGTGACGTCGTACCCGTGGAAGAGGGCGGAGAGCGCGGTGGTCTGGACGCAGAAGTCCGACTGCGCCCCGGTGATGACCAGCTGACCTGACCCCCTGGAACTG
>DNAU01000295.1:5845-6450 GCA_003491925.1 Chloroflexota bacterium | reverse complement strand
AGCATCAGCGTGCCGCCTCGGAGCATGTTCGGCAGATGGTCATGACATGACTCTCGCTAGCGGGCGGTCAACGTTCGGTCAACGACTCGGCCGGCACCGGGACCGCGACCCGGTAGGCGCGCCATTCGGGGCGTCGCCACAGCCTGCCCAGCTCATCGATCTCGACCTCGTCCAGGGCCACCCGGAAGACCCGTCCACGCGGGGTGTCCTCGGCGACCAGCACGTCGACGGCGCCGTCCAGGCGGGGGAGCACGGCGCTGACGCTGCCAAGGCTGGTGCCATCGGCCTCGACGACGGTCGACCCCCTGAGGTCGCGCACGTCGAGGAAGCGCAGCCCCGCGAACCTCCAGTCGGTGTCCACGGTGCGATCCTGCGCGTCCCAGCATCAACGTTCGGTCAACGACCGTGGGGCACGGGATGCCAACGGACCCGCCGCGTGCCGGCGAGGGCGACGGCCGCTCAGGAGGAGCGCCGCCGTGGCGGACGGCCGCTCAGATGGCGAGCGGCGCACCCATCTCGGCCGGCGGCCCGAAACGATACCCCCGCCTGCCCGCGGTGACGATGAGATCGGGCTCCGAGGGGTCCTCCTCGAGCTTGCGGCGCAG
>DNAU01000295.1:5466-5693 GCA_003491925.1 Chloroflexota bacterium | reverse complement strand
TCCATGACCATCCCCGGGTGCTTGGCCAGCTCGGCGAGCAGCACGTACTCGGTCGGCGAGAGGCGCACCTCTTCCCCCGCGCGGGTGACCACCCGGGCCCCGAGGTCGATGACCACGTCACCGCAGCGGATGACGCGGGCTGCCTCGGCTGTCCCCCGCACCCGGCGGAGGACGGCGCGCACCCGGGCCAGCAACTCGTCGGAGCCGAAGGGCTTGGTCAGGTAGTC
>DNAU01000295.1:3952-5390 GCA_003491925.1 Chloroflexota bacterium | reverse complement strand
GGTCAGGTAGTCGTCGGCGCCCATGTCGAGGGCCCGAACCTTGTCCCGCTCGTCGCCCCGGGCGCTGATCACGATCACCGCGGGCTGGCGCCGTCCCTCCAGGGTGTCGAGCAGCCGCCAGCCGTCGATGAACGGGAGGCCGATGTCGAGGAGCACGACCTCGTAGCCGCCCCGGCCCAGCTTCTCAGCGCCGACCAGGCCGTCCGGGGCGTCGTCGACCCGGTGCCCGGCGCGCTCGAGGGCCGCCCGGAGGACCCGCCGGAGGGACGCGTCATCCTCGATGACCAGGAGCCGCCCGGACGGGCCTGCGGTGGGAGGCGGCTCAGCCATGCGTGCGGATTCTCCGCCACTCAGCCGACCATCGGGGGGGGGCGGCGGGCGCGAGGCTGCCAACGCGGCCGCCGCGCCGTAGTCCACGTGCTACCCGGCGACCGGCTATGGCTGCGCTTCGTGAACCGTGGTGGCTAGCCAGGCTCAATCGGCTGGTGCCCCGTACCTCTGTTCGTCCGCCCGCAGTCGATCAGTCAGGCCACCCCGCTTCGGGATGCGAACCCACCACCAGTCGTCGGTGATCGTGATGTACGCGCGGAGCGGCGACGGCCGCCACTCGCAGGTGCCTTCGCGGAATGCGGCATCGGCCGCCTCGAGCTCCCTCGCCCACCCCTCACTCGGGTGCCCAGCTAAGAGATCACGAAGTAGACGCCGCCAGAGCTCAGAAGGACCTTCGTCCGAGAGCCGGCGCCTGTTCATGTCAGCCCTTGGCGACCGCCTCCCCCATGGCGGCCACATCGGCGAGCTGCGAGTAGACGACCAGCTCGTCCCCGGGCTGGACCACGGTCTCCGGGGTCGGGACCACCGGCTGGCCGGCGCGGACGATGCAGACGATGATCCCGCCCTTGGGGAGCGAGATCTCGGCGATGCGCTTGCCGACGAAGCCCGAGATCGCCGGCAGGGCGAGATCGACGAGGCAGGTGCCCGAGGCCTTGACGGCGACCCCCCGCACCAGCTCCGATCCCATCTCGGCCTCGATCAGCCCCATCAGCAGCTCGGTGGCGGAGACGGGGGCGTCGACTCCCAGGGCCTTGAAGACGGCGACGTTGTGCGGGTTGTTGACCCGAGCGATGGTGCGCGGCACGTTGAACTTTCTCTTGGCAAGCTGACAGACGATGAGGTTGTCCTCGTCGTCGCCGGTGGCCCCGATCACGACGCTGGCGCGCTCGATCCCGGTGGTGGCGAGGAAGGCCATCTCGTCGCCGTCGCCGACCATGATGCTGACGGTGCCGAGCTGATGCTCGATCCACTCCGCGCGGGCGGCGTCCTTCTCGATCAGGGTCACCTCGTAGTCGCGCTCGATGAGGTGACGGGCCAGGTGGTAACCGACCTTGCCGCCGCCCACGATGATGACGTAGGGGGGCTCGCCAGCAGCGCTCACGATGCC
>DNAU01000295.1:1684-3815 GCA_003491925.1 Chloroflexota bacterium | reverse complement strand
TCACGAACGAGATCCGCCCCCAGGGAGGTGGGGCAGAAGGTCTCCAGGCCCATCTCCCGATACACCGATTGGCGGATGGGGTCGTAGAGCCGGGTGATCACCCGCGGCACCTTGAAGAAGCGCTGCGCGATCTGAGCGGCCATGAGGTTGCGGTTGTCGCCGTTGGTCACCGAGACGAAGCAGTCCGCCTTCTCGACCCCGGCCCGGCGGAGCACAGCCTCGTCGATGCAGTTGCCGACGATCATGTCGCCGCCGAAGTCGCGTCCCAGCCGGTTGAACGCGGACACCAGCTGGTCGACCACAGTCACCTGGTGACCCTCGGCGTCGAGCTGCTTGGCCAGCCGGGCACCGACGCGCCCGCAGCCGACGATGATCACCTTCATTCGTGCCGATTGTACCGGCCCACCGACCGGATCGGCCCGACCGGCGAGGGGACTACGATTCCGGGCTGATGCCGGGATTCACCCCCCACCACATCCTGGTGCCCGTCAACGGCACCAAGACCGACGAGGAGGCGGTCCGCTTCGCCTGCCGCCTGGCCCTGCGCCCCCACGCCTCGGTGCTGGCGGTCACGGTCGTCGAGGTCCCGCGCGGGCTGGCCCTCAGCACCGTGGAGGGGCCCGAGGTTGCCAATGCAGAAAGACTGCTCGGTCGTGCCGAGGAGATCGGCCGCGACTACGACATCGACGTCAAGGGCGAGATCCTGCAGGCGCGCGAGGCGGCGCCGGCCATCGTGGACGAGATCAAGGCGCGAGAGATCGACCTGGCGGTGGTGGGCCTGACTTACCGCGAGCGCTTCGGGGACTTCTACATGGGCGGGACGGTCCTGCACATCCTCCAGCACGCCCCCTGCCGGGTCTTCCTGCTGCGCCTGTCGGCGACCGGCTGAGCCCTGTCCCCCCTCCCCGCGCCCACCGATGCGGGGGCTGAGCCGCGGGCCCCCAGCCGCCCGTCCCCCGCGGCCTCCTGGCCGGAACGGCCCGGCCTACACTCCCCAGCGCATGGCTGACGTCTCGGCCCCCGAGCCCCCGAAACCGCCTCCGACGCTCCCGGACGCCGAGATCGCCGCCCTGCGCGAGGCGGGCCGCGCCTGGGAGAAGGCTCCCGGTCGCTCATCGGCCGGGCCCGAGGTGGCGCCCGGGCTGGATGTCGCCGAGACCCGGGGACGGCCCGGCGAGCACTACGTCCGGATCGTCCGCTCCCAGACCCAGGGCTTCGAGCCGGTGGCGCCGGGGTGGCTGGAGGCCACCCCGCGGGCGATCGCGCCGGACACCGATTTCGGACGCATCCGGCGGCGGCTGCGCACCGCCCTGCTGGGGTCGCCGCTCTCCATCCACCGGGTGCTCCATGAGCGGCTCGACAAGGTCCGTGCCCTGCCGGTCCTCTCCTCCGACGCCCTCTCCTCGGTCGCCTACGCCACCGAGCAGATCGTGCTGATACTCGCCGTCGCCGGGACGGCCGCGATCAGCGCCGACCTGCTGCCGATCATGGGGGTGATCGCCCTCCTGATCATCATCGTCTGCCTCAGCTACCGGCAGACCATCAAGGCGTACCCCCAGGGCGGCGGCTCCTACATCGTCGCCAAGGACAACCTGGGACCGGTCGCCGGGCTGATCGCCGGCTCGGCTCTGATGACCGACTACATCCTCACCGTGGCGGTCTCGGTGGCGAGCGGGTACGACCAGATCCAGAGCGTCTTCCCGGCCGCGGTCCACTATCGCGTCGCCGCCTGCATCACGGTGGTGGTGCTGATCGCGGTGGCCAACCTGCGCGGGCTCCGCCAAGCGGGCAACATCTTCGCGGCGCCGACCTACCTCTTCATCGGCGCCATCATCCTGACCGTCACGGTGAACCTCTTCCGGCTGATCACCGGCAGCATCCATCCCACCGGCACCTCGATCCACATCCCGATGACCGAGAGCTTCACCGACCTGGGGGGCATGGTGCTCGTCCTGCTCTTCCTCAAGGCCTTCTCCTCGGGATGCTCGGCGCTCACCGGGATCGAGGCTATCAGCGACGGCATCCTCGCCTTCAAGGTCCCCGAGTGGCGCAACGCGCGGACGACGCTGACCATCATGGGAACCCTCTGCGTGGTGATGTTCTGCGGCATCACCATCGGCACCGAGGTGCT
>DNAU01000295.1:0-1573 GCA_003491925.1 Chloroflexota bacterium | reverse complement strand
GACCCCTGCTACCAGTCGGTGATCCTCCAGCAGGCGGCTCACGCCTTCACCGCGCCGCTGCGGTGCGTCAACGGCCACGCGGTGTTCGCTTCCGCGACCGGGATCGGAGAGGCGCTCTTCGTCTTCGTCGGCGTGGTGACCACGGCGGTCCTGCTGCTGGCCGCCAACACCTCCTTCTCCGACTTCCCGCGCCTCTTCTTCTTCCTGGCCCGCGACGAGTACGCCCCGCACCAGTTCCGCCGGCTCGGCGACCGGCTCGCGTACAGCAACGGGATCATCATGCTGGCCTTCTTCTCGTGCCTGCTCCTCTTCATCTTCCAGGGCGACGTGTCCCGGCTCATCCCGCTCTATGCCATCGGCGTCTTCGTGGCCTTCACGATGTCCCAGGCGGGGATGGTGGTGCGCTGGCTGAAGCGCCGCGAGCCGGGCTGGAAGCACGGGCTCCCGCTCAACGCGATCGGCATGTGCATGACCTGCGTCGTCTTCGTGGTGACCGCGGTCTCCAAGTTCCCCGAGAGCCTGATCATCGTGATCATCGTGCCCAGCGCCGTGAGCCTCTTCCTGGCCATCCACCGCCACTACGTCGACGCCCAGGAGCAGCGGACCACGGAGATCCCCACCGAGCCCGGGAGGGTGCGCCCGGTGTGCATCGTGCCCATCGACCAGGTCAACAACGTGGCCTTCCAGAGCCTGGCGCTCGCCCGCTCCCTCTCCGACCAGGTGATCGCCGTCCACGTCTGCTTCGACCCCAACCACATGGCCCTGCTGCGGGCGCGCTGGGAGGCGTGGGGGAACCACGTGCCGCTGGTGATCGTGGAGTCCCCGTACCGCTCGATCCTGCGCCCGCTGCTGCACTACATCGACGCCATCGACAAGCAGCTCACCGACCGCACCCTGGTGATCGTCCTCCCCGAGCTGGTGGCGACCCGCTGGTGGCACCAGCTCCTGCACAACCAGTTCCCCCTGCGGCTCAAGGCGGCCCTGCTCTTCCGCCCCGGCACCGTGGTGGTCAGCGTCCCGTACCACCTGCAGCGGCGCCGCCGGCGCAAGCAGACCGACCTGGAGGCGCTCTGACCCGCTCTCCGCTGCCTCAGCCGGCCGCGGCCCGGTACCGCTCGGCCAGCTCGGGACGGTTGCCCTGGCGGAGCATCTCCCGCTGGGCGTCGTGGTACCGCTCGACGACGGTGGGGTCCTCGAGACCGGGGACGCAGACCACCTCACCGGCGTCGAGGGCGCGCAGGGACGCCGCCACCACCTCCTCGGGGCTCATCGCCGCCGGCGGCCGGGGCACCCCGGCGACGTCGTGGAACTCGCTGACCACGGCTCCCGGGCAGCAGACCTGGACCCGGATCCCCTGGTCACGGACCTCCTGGGCCACCAGCTGGGTGAAGGTGACGATGAACGCCTTGCAGGCGGCGTACGTGGCCCGGTTGAAGCGGCCCAGCACCGCCGACTCGCTGAAGGCGAGCAGGGAAGCGACGTTGACGATCACCCCCCGCCGCCGGGGCAGCATGACCTGCACCGCGGCCCGGGTGAGACGGGTCACCGCCCGGACGTGAACGTCGATCAGCGT
>DNAU01000130.1 GCA_003491925.1 Chloroflexota bacterium | reverse complement strand
GCGACGTCGGCGTTGCGGAGCAGATCCCCGCGGCCGGCCCCGCTCTCCAGCATCGCCACGCCAGCACTCGCGCTGACCGTGCAGCTGTGCAGCTCGGCCGGGTACGGCCGCTGGACCGACTCGACGATGCGGCGGGCGATCACCTCGACGTTGCTCCGGTCGCCCACCCGGGGCAGCAGCACCGCGAACTCGTCACCGCTCAGCCGGGAGACGATGTCGGTGGTGCGCAGGCAGCCCTGGATGCGGCGCGCGGTGCCGCGCAGCACCTCGTCGCCGACCAGGTGGCCAACCGAGTCGTTGATGGACTTGAGGTTGTCGAGATCGATGAGGAGCAGGGCCAGGTCGGCACCCGGGCGCACGTGGCGCTCCAGCTCGCACTCGAAGGCGCGCCGGTTGGCCAGCCCGGTCAGCGCATCGACGCTCGCCATCCCCTCGATCTCAGCGTGGCGCCGGGCCAGCTCGGCACGGGCTCGGTAGAGGTTGACGGTCACCACCACCAGGGCCGCGGCCTGGACCGCCGTGCCGGCGACCACCAGGCTGGCGCTTGCCGCCCCCCCGGCGAGGGCCCCGTCGGAGAGGATGGCGACCACCCCGAGGGCCACTGCCAGCACCGCGGCCGCCAGGGCTATAACGACCGCTAAGCGGAGAGATGCCGAGCCGGCGGGTGGGTGGACGACGGCGGTGTTCGGATCGGTGGGCTGCTGGGACATTGGAATAGAGCATATGCACTACTCGCAGCATCTCGAGTGACGGTATCCCGGCCCCCACGTGACAGATCTCCACCGCGGGTGGTCACGACCGGATCGTGACCGGCGAGATCGCACAGCCCGGTCAAAGACCGCCAGAATATCCTTTCAGCGACGTTATGGCAGGATCTTTCTGTCGCTTCACCAGAGGCTACGTACCTTGCAGCGCTGCGGACCACCGAGACGGCCGTCGCGAAGCCGAAGGCCGCTAGCGCCCAGGGGATGAGCCGGAACCCCGCTCCGCCGCCCTGCTCGCCGGCCAGGTCGACGAGGGCCAGCACTGAAAGGACGATCCAGCCGCTGATCAGCGCCGCGCTCGCGGGGTCGGGCCAGCCGCGGGCCCACACCGCCAGCCAGCCGAGCACCGCGACGAGTCGGGGTGCCAGCAGGGTGAGTGCTACTCGCCCTCCACCCGGGCGAAGGCGAGGCAGGCGTTGTGCCCGCCGAATCCGTAGCTCGTGCTGAGCGCCAGGTCGACCGGCACGCTGCGGCCGACGTTGGGGACATAGTCGAGGTCGCACTCGGGGTCGGGCTCGTCCAGGTTGATGGTCGGCGGCACGTAGCGGTCGCGGATGGCGAGGATGGAGAAGATCGCCTCCACGCCGCCCGCGGCGCCGAGCAGGTGGCCGGTCATCGACTTGGTGGAGCTGATCGGGACCGTGGCCGCCCGTGCCCCGAGCGCCGCCTTGACGGCCCGGGTCTCGGCCGCATCGTTGAGCTGCGTCGACGTGCCATGGGCGTTGACGTAGTCGACCTGGTCGGGCTCCACCCCGGCGCGGCGGAGGGCGCGCTGCACGCTGCGGCAGGCGCCGGTACCCGACGGATCGGGCTGCACGATGTCGCAGGCGTCGTCGGTCGCTCCGTAGCCGACCACCTCGGCGTAGATCCGGGCCCCACGCCGGCGGGCGTGCTCGTACTCCTCCAGGATCAGAATCCCGGAGCCCTCTCCCATCACGAACCCGTCGCGGTCCTTGTCGAAGGGCCGGGACGCCTTCTCGGGCTCGTCGTTGCGGGTGGACATCGCCTGCATGGCGTTGAAGGTGGCGATGCCGATCCGGCAGATCGCCGCCTCGGTGCCGCCGGCGATCACCGCCACGGAGTCGCCGCGCCGGATCCACTCCGCCGCCTCACCGATGGCGTTGCCCGAGGAGGCGCAGGCGGAGACCGCCGCGAAGTTCGGGCCGCGGGCGCCGAACTCGATGGCCACGCGTCCCGCGGTCATGTCCGGGATCATCGCCGGGATGGTGAAGGGAGAGACCCGCCTCGGCCCCCCCTGGTTGAGGCGGACCACCGCGTTCTCCAGCCACTCCAGGCCGCCGATCCCGGAGGCCACCAGAACTCCCACGTCGTCGGCGATCGAGCCCACGTCGAGACCGGAGTCGTCGACGGCTTCACGGGCGGCAGCCAGACCGAGGGCGACGCAGCGCGAGGTGCGGCGCGCCTCCTTGGGCCCCAGGTGATCGACCGGGTCGAACCCCTTGACCTCGCCGGCGATCCGGGTGGGGAGGTCGGACGCCTCGCAGAGCGAGATGGGGACGATCCCCGACCGGCCGCGGCGGCAGGCGTCCCAGCTCGACTCGACGTCGAGGCCCAGCGGGGTCACCGCCCCGATGCCGGTGACCACGACCCGAACCCGGCCGTTGCGCTCCCCGGTCATCCCCCCAGCTCCTCCAGCACGTGGGTGGCCGCGGGTGCGCCCTGGCTGTGGTAGCCCCCGTCCACGTGCAGCATCTCCCCGGTCACCCCCCGGGACAGCTCGCTGAGCAGGAAGACCGCGGCGTCCGCCACCGGGCTGGCGTCACCGCTGTCCCAGCCGAGGGGTGCGGCCCGCTGCCAGGCGTCCTTGAGGTCGGAGAACGACGAGATCGCCTTGGCGGCCACGGTCTCGAGGGGGCCGGCCGAGAGCGTGTTGACCCGGATGCCGCGGGGCCCGAGGTCGCGGGCGAGGTAGCGGACGATCGATTCGAGCGCCGCCTTGGTCGGGCCCATCCAGTCGTAGAGCGGCCAGGCGACGGTGGCGTCGAAGGTGAGCGTCACCAGCGAACCGCCCCTCCTCTCCATCAGGGGGGTGAGCTCCTGGGCCATCGTCTTGAGGCTGAAGGCGGAGATCTGCATGGCCGTGGCCACCGATTCCCACGGGGTGGTCATGAAGCGGCCGCCCAGGGCGTCCTCGGGCGCGTAGCCGATGGCATGGACGGCGCCGTCGAGGCCACC
>DNAU01000351.1 GCA_003491925.1 Chloroflexota bacterium | reverse complement strand
CGCCAGACCTCGTGGCTCTCCTCGTCGAGCTCCAGGTCGGCGACGCTCAGCCGGGTGGTGGCCGACGCCGAGCTGACCTGGTAGCGCCGCAGCACCGCGCGGATGCGCGCCACCAGCTCCTCGATGCCGAAGGGCTTGGTCACGTAGTCGTCGCCGCCCACGGTGAGGCCGCGTACCTTCTCCTCGGTGGCGTCGCGCGCGGTCAGGAAGATCACCGGCACCCGGTGGCCCTCGGCCACCAGCCGCTGGGTCAGGCTGAAGCCGTCCTCGTCGGGGAGCCCGACGTCCAGCACGATCAGGTCCGGATGCCGGTCGAGCACCGCCTCCCGGGCCTGGCGCGCGGTGGTCGCGCTCTCCACCTGGAAGCCCTCGTAGCGGAGGGCCATGGTCACCAGGTCGGTGATGTTGCTCTCGTCGTCGACCACCAGCACCCGGGTGGGATCGGCCGCGGTCTGTTCCACGTCCCGATGGTGGCACCCGATCCTGGGAGTCTGCTCAGAGAATCCTGGGTTCCCGCTCAGCCACGGCCGCCGCGCCCCCGCACGCCCTCAGTCGCGGGGATCCACCACCGCGTTGCCGGAGTCAACCGAGATCGAGATGTCGTGGGTGGAGGTGGGGTCGGTGGGCACCTCGATGGAGGTGCTGCCGGAGTTCGAGTGGGCGGTGACGGCGTAGGCGGGGCCCCCGGAGGGGACGGTCACGGTGACGTCGCCGGAGTCGTCCTGGACCAAGACGTCCGCGGGGGCATGGCCGAAGTCCAGCGAGATGTCCCCGGAGTCGGCGCTGGCGTTGACGTCGGACGCACCCATCGCGACCCCGGTGATCTGGCCGGAATCGGTGCTGAGGTGGAGCAGGCCGGACCCGCCGTTGACCTGGAGGTTCCCCGAGTCCGCCTGGAGGGTGAGATTGCCGAGATTGGATGCGGTGATGTCCCCGGAGTCCGTCGACGCGGTGACCGCGATGCCGGCGGGAACGGCGACCGTGAGATCGACGTCGCACTCGTCGACGAGGAACGGCGCGCAATGGGCGGTGATCGAGACGCCGGCCCCGCTGGAGGTGACGTCGACGGTGGGACGCACCAGGCCATAGTGGGCGACCCCGGTCAGCGCGACCTGGTCGCCCGCGGCCGGCTCCAGGCTGAGGTTGCCGGTGTCGACCGAGACGCTGACCTGGCCGCCCGCCGCGGCGACGCTCTGGTGGATCTGGAAGCTGTCGGCGCTCAGGAGCGCGATGACGTTGAAGGCCCCCCAGGCGATCAGCGCCAGCGAGACGGGTACGCCGATGGCCAGCGCGGTGCGACGGCCCCCGGTGAGCGGCAGCGGTGTGGACACGTTGGGATCCCTCAGTTGCCGAGGTAGCGGAGCACGGCCAGCACGCGCCGATGGTCGCTGTCGGCGGGTGCGAGCTCGAGCTTGCTGAAGATGCTGTTGACGTACTTCTCGACCGCGGCGGTGCCGATGCTCAGAGTCGCGGCGATGCCCGCGTTGGAGCGCCCCTCCGCCATCAGCCCGAGCACCCGCTGCTCGCGGGGGGTGAGCGCGGCCAGGGGGCTGCGGCTGCGTGCCAGGAGCTGGGCGACGACCTCCGGGTCGAGCACGCTCCCGCCGGCGGCAACCCGGCGCAGGGCGTCGATGAAGTCGCCGACGTCGGCGACACGGTCCTTGAGGAGGTACCCGACCCCGCCGCGGTGCTCGGTCAGCAGCTCGGTGGCGTAGCGCTCCTCGACGTACTGCGAGAGCACCAGGACGCTCACCGCCGGCCACTGGCGTCGCACCACCAGCGCGGCCCGCAGCCCCTCGTCGGTGAAGGTCGGTGGCATCCGGACGTCGACCACCACCACATCGGGGCGCTGCGCGTCCACGGCACGGAGGAAGGTCTCGGCGTCACCGGTCGCGGCCACGACGTCGCAGCCGGCCTCGGCCAGCAGCCGGGAGAGGCCCTCGCGGAGCAGAACCGAGTCCTCGGCGATCACGACGCGCATGGCAGCTCCACCTCGATCACGGTCGGCCCGCCCGGGGGGCTGTCGATGCCGAGCTTCCCGTCGACGCCGGCCACGCGGCTGGCGAGGCCGGTCAGGCCACCGCCCGCGGGGTCGGCGCCACCGACCCCGTCGTCGCTCACCCGGATGCTCAGCACCCCGGCGGCGGCGCGGATGTCGACCGCGGCGTGCCGCGCCCGGGCGTGCTTGGCGACGTTGGCGAGGGACTCGGCCACTACGAAGTAGGCGATCGACTCGATGGTGAGCGACGGTCGCTCTGGGACCTCGACGCTCACCGCGACCGGGATCGGGGAGAGGGCGGCGAGCCCGGAGACGGCGGCGTCCAGACCGCGGTCGGTGAGCACGGGAGGGTGGACGCCGCGGACCAGCTGGCGCAGCTCCACCAGCGCCTCCTTGGCCTCGGTGTGGGCGCGGTCGATGAGGTCGCGCGCGCCCTCCGGGTCGGATTCGAACCTGGCCTTGGCGCGGCCCAGCTCCATCGCCACCGAGACCAGGCGCTGCTGGGCGCCGTCGTGGAGGTCGCGCTCCATGCGGAGACGCTCGGCCTCGGCGGCGCCGACCACCCGTGCCCGGCTGTCCTCGAGCTGGGCCACCCGGGCGGCGAGCCCACGCGACCCCGGGCCGAGCAGCAGCCGTGCCAGGGCGATCTCCACGCTGGCCAGGCCCCGGACGACGAGCGGAGCGGCGAGGAGGAGGACCAGCCCGGTGAGGACCGCGCCGGTCAGCGCCAGCGGCCCCTGGATGATCCATCCGCCGATCGAGGCGGCACCGCCTGGCAGCGCGGCGTCGTAGGCGGGGAGGGTGATCAGGGCAAGCGGGACGGCCCAGATCGCCAGGGTGGTGGAGAAGTCGATGGCCCCCACCGGAAGGCGGAGCAGGCAGTACCCGACCTGGCGCCACGCCGAGGCGGTGCGGAGCGGCTGGACGATGGGGTGCCACCACCCGCCGCCACTGACCGGGGTGAGGGGCGGAGAGATCGTCTGGCCCAGCAGGAGGGCGAAGCGCGTCCGCTCGACCTGCCCGCTCGCCGTCGCCACCCAGATGGTGGCGCTCAGCACCGGGATGCCGATGAGGAAGAGGGGCAGCAGCCCGATCCCGAGCGACAGCCCCGTGATCACGACCGTGAAGGTGGCGATCCCGATCGGCAACCCGGCCAGCAGGTGGATGGTGGAGAGCCACGTCCGCGCCGAGGCCAGCCCCGCCGGCAACCGTCGCAGGTCACTCGCGTGGAAGCCCTCGCCGGTGGTGGCGGCCGGGGATGCGATCGAGCTGCTGAACATGGCCCAAGGTTAGGGAGTGCGGGCCCCACCCGCCCAGCCGGCCGGCCCACGGGTTTCCCGGGGGGTTTGCCCTACCCCGACCCGAGCCGGGCGGTTCGACGCTGCGGGCGGTTCGACGCTACCGTAGGCGGCGATGGCCGCGCACGGTACCGGCAGCTCGACCGGCCGAGATCGGGGGTCGGGCTCTGGCGTGCTCGCCCATGCCGGCCGGAGGTCGGCGGCGGTCCTGAGCCTGGCGACCGTCCTGCTCCTCGCCGTGGCGATCGGGACCCGGGGCAGTCCCGTGGGTGCGATCCCGATTCCCGCCGCGCCGGCGGTCTGGCAGACGGCCACCTACGCCCTGGTGGGGATCGTGATCGGCGCCGCGCTCGGCGGGCTGCCGATCGCGCTGATGGTGCGCCGGCGCGCGGGATCGGAGCGTCCCCGTCTGAGCTTCTGGCAGAGGATGGTGGCGACCCTCTCCCCGGTCCTGCTCCTGGCGGCGATCGCGGCCTGGTGGATGATCCGGCATCCTCTGACCAGCGGGGCGGGGGCGCCCTCGACGGGGTCGAGCCACCATCCCGGGCCGGCGTCCACGGCGGTGCTGCCGCCGGTCACACCCCCGCCCCAGGCCGCGCCCACGACGGTGCTCCTGGTCGCGCTGGCCGTCGGGGTCGCCCTGGCGCTCCTGGTCACGGTGGTGCTCGTGATCCGGTCGCGTCCCAGCTCCGCCACCCTGCCGGACGTCCTGCCGGGAGGGCAGCCGGCGGCGATCGCGGCCGTGGACGCGGCCCTCGACGCTCTCGGCGCGGAGGTGGATCCTCGCCGCGCGGTCATCGCCGCCTACGCCGCCATGGAGCGGCTGCTCGGCGCCGCCGGGTCCCCGCGCCGGC
The DNA here is from genome assembly GCA_003491925.1 of Chloroflexota bacterium. GTDB lineage: Bacteria > Chloroflexota > Dormibacteria > Aeolococcales > Aeolococcaceae > Changshengia. The sequence goes on along the minus strand of DNAU01000351.1, from coordinate 1,278 downwards.
TGGCGGACGCGCCCACCGAGCACCTGGAGCGGAGCCTGGTCCTGCTGGGCGCCGGGCGGTCCGCCGCCCGGCGGCTGGTCGAGCTCTTTCAGCGCGCTCGCTTCAGCCTTCAGGAGATCGACGAGCCGGTGCGGCAGGCCGCCTTGGATGCGCTGGCGGCGGTGCGCCGCGACCTCGAGCCGGCATGAGGAGATGGCGATGAGGCGCGCCGCCGCCCCCCTCGTGCTGGCCGGGCTGGCCACCCTCGCGGTCGCGTTCCTGGCGCCGCTGGCACCATTCGCGAGCGGGTCCGCCCCGGTGCTCCTCCTCGGCTACGTGGCCAGCCTGGCGGCGTGCGCCGCCTGGTGGCTGCTCCGCGGCTCGGCCGCCCCGGGAGCCGCGGCCGCCGACGTGATGTCCGGGCTGGCGCGTCCCGCGCAGCCCGAGCCGGCGCCGGTTCCGGCGCGGCTTCGCGAGCTGGAGCGGCTGGTCGCCGCCGCTCTCGAGTCCGCGCTCGATGCCGAGGCCCGCCTCCGCCCCGAGCTGCGGGAGCTGGCGTGCGCGCTGCTCTGGGCCCGCCGCCGGGTCGAGGTGGATCCCGGCGCGGGGGAGGTCGCCGCCCGGGTCGGGATGCCGGGTGAGCCGTTGCTCGGCCTGCGGAGCGCGCTCCGCCCGGAGATCACCGCGCCGGGAGCCTCCGCGCTCGAGGTGGGCAGGGTGCTCGACCGCCTTGAGATCATCTGATCCCACCCGTGACCACAATCCCCCAGCCCCTCTCCTCGGCCGGCCCACCGCCGCGGCGCCGATGACCACCGTCTCGGACGTCTCCGCCGCCGGAGAGGCGATCCTCCACGAGGTCGAGGAGGTCATCGTCGGCAAGCGGGATTCCCTCGACCTGCTGCTGGTCGGGGTCCTGGCCGGCGGCCACATCCTGATCGAGGACTTCCCGGGCCTGGCCAAGACCCTGATCGCACGCTCCTTGGCCCAGGTGATGGGCCTCGAGTTCCGCCGGGTCCAGTTCACCCCCGACCTGCTCCCCTCCGACATCACCGGCTCCTCGATCTTCGACCAGCGGAAGGCCGACTTCACCTTCCAGCCCGGGCCGGTGTTCACCAACCTCCTGCTCGGCGACGAGATCAACCGGACACCCCCCAAGACCCAGGCCGCCTTCCTCGAGGCGATGCAGGAGCGCCAGGTCACCGTGGACGGCATCACCCGGCTTCTGACCCCACCGTTCCTCGTCATCGCGACCCAGAACCCGATCGAATACGAGGGCACCTACCCGCTGCCCGAGGCGCA
>DNAU01000106.1 GCA_003491925.1 Chloroflexota bacterium | reverse complement strand
TCGCCGGCATCGCGCTGCCGATCATCGCCAACGCCTCCGGCTGGATCTTCACCGAGGCGGGGCGCCAGCCCTGGATCGTCTACGGCCTGATGCAGACGGCGAAGGGCGTCTCCACGGTCAGCGCCGCCGACGTGGGCGGGACCACGGCCGCCTTCGTCCTCGTGTACTCGATCCTCGCGGTCCTCGCGGCGGTGCTGGTGGTGCGAGCCGCCCGCCATCCCCTCGACCGGGTCGAGGAGACGTCCGGACCGGGAGAGGGTCCCGCCCGCCCCGGACTGGTGTACTGAGGAGCCGCGGATGGCCACCTTCACCGGGCTGAGCGCCCTCTGGTTCGCCCTCATCGGACTGCTGTGGGCCGGCTACTTCTTCCTCGAGGGATTCGACTTCGGGGTGGGCATGGTGAGCCCGCTGGTGAGCCGCGACGACACCGACCGCCGTCTCTGCATGAACGCCGTCGGGCCGGTGTGGGACGGCAACGAGGTGTGGCTGCTGGTCGCCGGGGGCGCGACCTTCGCCGCCTTCCCGCTCTGGTACGCGTCCCTCTTCAGCGGCGCCTACCTGGCGCTCTTCCTGGTGCTGATGGCCCTCATCGTCCGCGGTGTCTCCTTCGAGTTCCGGGGCAAGTTCCAGGACCGGCGCTGGCGGCGCGTCTGGGACATCGCCAACTTCGCCGGCAGCCTGGTGGCGGCGCTGGTGTGGGGGGTCGCCTTCACCAACTTCGCCCACGGCCTGCCGCTCTCCCGAGCCGGGTACACCGGGGGCCTCCTCGGCCTGCTCAACCCCCTGGCGCTGGTGGGCGGCCTTGCCGCCGTCTGCATCTTCGCCTTCCACGGCTCGGTGTTCCTCGCGCTCAAGACGAGCGGTGAGCTCCGCCAGAGGGCGCGCGGCACGGCCCGGATCGCGGGGCTGGCCGCGGTCGTCCTGCTCGCCGTCACCCTCGCTGGGGTGGCCGCCGGAGGGCGCCCGTGGGCGGACGTCAGCGGAGCGCTGCCCGGGGTGGCGCCGCTGCTGCTGGCGCTGGTCGCGGCGGTCCTCCTCGCCGTCGCCGTGCTCCTCATCGTCCGATCCCGGGAGGGCCTCGCCTTCGTGGCGACCGGGGCGGCGGTCCTGCTCGCCGTCGGCGCCGTCTGGAGCCTGATGTACCCGATGGCGATCCCGGCGAGCAGCGGTGCGGTGGTCCCCGGGGTGCCGGGCATCACCATCGGGCTCGCCGCCTCGCACCCGTACACGCTCACCGTGATGACCATCGTGGCGGCCATCTTCACCCCCATCGTCCTGCTCTACCAGGGCTGGACGTACTGGGTCTTCCGCCGCCGCTTGGAGCGCCCCCTGGACGTGCCCGCCCCGATCCCCGCCGCCGGCGGGCGCTGACCCCTTGCCCGCGGACTCCGGCGCCGTCCGGAGGCCGGGGAGGACCCCGGGACCGGTGGAGCCGCGCCTGCTCGGGGAGCCGGCGGTGCGACGCTCGATCGCCGCGTCCGCCGTCATCGGCATGGTGTCCGCGGCCAGCGTCGTGGTCCAGGCGCTGGCCCTCGCCGGCCTGCTGGCCGGCGCGATGAGCAGGACCGACGAGGATCCCCTGCCCGCGATCCTCTGGCTCGCCGGGGCCTTCACCGTGCGCGGCCTCTGCGCCCTCCTCGCCGAGGTCGTCGCCGGTCACGGTGCCGAGGCCGCCAAGGCGCAGCTCCGCCGGCGGCTGCTGAGCGCGACGCTGAGCCAGGCTGCCGGCGGTGGCGGCATGGGCGGCGGCGACGTGGCGGCGCTCGCCGGTCGCGGCCTCGACGCCCTCGACGCCTACATCGGCCGCTGCCTGCCCGACCTGGTGCTGGCGGCGACCGTGCCGATCGCTCTGGTCGTTGTGATCGGTGCCCTGGACTGGCCGTCGGCCCTCATCGTCCTGACCGTCCTGGCGCTCTTCCCGGTCTTCGGCATCCTGGTGGGGGAGTCCGGCGGGCGCCTGGCGGCCCGGCGGTGGGGCCAGGTCGAGGCCTTCGGACGCCAGATCGCCGACATCTTCGAGGGGCTGCCCGTGCTCAAGGCGTTCGGACGCAGCGCGCGCCAGCGGGAGCGGATCGCCGAGGCTGCCGAGGGGCTGCGCGAGGCGAGCCTCTCGACCCTCCGGGTCGCCTTCCTCTCGGCGCTGGTCCTCGACACCCTCGCCTCGGTGTCGGTCGCCCTGGTGGCGGTTCCCCTGGGGCTGCGCCTGCTCACCGGGTCGGTGCGGCTCGCCCCGGCGCTGGCGGTGCTCATCGTCGCCCCCGAGGTCTTCCTCCCCGTGCGCCGGGCCAGCGCTCAGTTCCACGAGAGCGCCGAGGGTCTGGCCGCCGCCCGGCGGGCGATGGACGTCATCCGGGGCGAACCAGGGGCCGACGGCCGGATCCGTGGGCGGTCCGGGGTGGGCAGAAGCCCAGCCCACGGACCAGGCCCCGTGACGCAGCCGGATGCGCGCCGGCCGGGGAATCCGGCCCGGGAGCCGGTGGCGCTGAGCGAGGTCCGCTTCGAGCGGCCGGGACGAGTCGAGCCGGTGCTGGACGGCGCGTCGCTCACCATCCGGCCGGGCGAGAAGGTGGTCCTGGTGGGCCCCAACGGCGCCGGCAAGTCGACCGTCCTCTCCCTCCTGCTCGGCTTCGCCGAGCCGGCGCGGGGATCGGTGACCGTGGGGGGAGTGGACCTGCGCGACCTGGACGTCGACGCCTGGCGCCGGTGGATCAGCTACCTCCCCGAACGCCCGACGCTGCTCGCCGGCTCGCTCGCCGACAACCTCCGGCTGGCCGACCCCACCGCCGAGGACGCGCGGCTGGTGGAGGTGCTGGGAGAGGTGGGCGGAGCCGGCCTGCTGGAGTCGTGCGAGGGCGGGCTCGACGCCCGGCTTGGAGAGGGTGGGCGGCAGGTCTCCGCCGGCGAGCGGCAGCGGATCGCGCTCGCCCGGGCGCTGCTCCGGCCGGCATCCCTCCACCTGCTCGACGAGCCCACCGCCCACCTCGACGACCGCACCGAGGCGGCCGTCCTCGAGGCTCTGCGCCGGGCGCTCGGCGGCTGCTCGGCGCTGATCGTGACCCACCGGCCGGCCGTCATCGACCTCGCCGACCGGGTGATCACCCTCGACGCCGGGCAATTCTGGGCGGTGACCGCTCATCGGACGGGGGCGGGCGTCGCGGCGGGCGTTGGGGCAGCCTGCGGGGCGGCCGGGACCCTCCCGCTCCCGGAGCAGCCGGCATGACCCGGGTCGAGCGCCGCGGCTCGACCGCCCTGGGCCTCGCCCGGCGGTCGGGGCCCCTCTCGGGTCGGGGACTGGCGGCGGCCTGCGGCGCCGGGGCCCTCTCCGCCGCCTGCGCCATCGGGCTCCTCGCGACCTCGGGGTGGCTGCTCACCCGCGCCTCACAGCGGCCACCGGTGTTCGACCTCGCGGTCGCGGTCGGCGCCGTGCAGGCATTCGCGCTGGGTCGCGGTATCGCCCGGTACCTGGAGCGGCTCGCCGTCCACGGCCTCTCCCTGAGGACGCTCTCCCGGCTTCGGCTGTGGCTCTTCGACACCGTCGAGCCACTGGTGCCCGACGGCCTGGCGCCGTCTCGGGTCGGTTCGGAGAGGTCGGCCGCCCCGGCGACCGGGTCGCTGCTCAGCGGCTTCGTCGCCGACACCGAGGAGGTCACCGAGGCCCTGGCCAGGGGGATCACGACGGCCATCGATCTCGGCGCGAGCATCCTCCTGGGCGCGGCCGTCGCCCTGCTGCTGGCCCCGACCGCCGCTGCGGCGCTGCTCGCCGGCGCCGCGGGAGGGATCGCGCTGGCGATGCTCGTGGCGCGACTGGGGCGCTCCGCCGCGGCCAGGACGTCCGCCCTGCGTGCCGACCTCGCCGACCAGGTGGTGGAGACGATGCGCTCCGCGCCCGAGCTGCTCGCCTTCGGGCGCGCGGACCTCATCGATGAGCGGCTCGAGCAGGTCCGGCGGCGCGGGCGCACCGCGGCGCTGCGCCAGTCCCTGGTCACCGGGGTCGTCCGCACGCTGACCACCTGGGCCGCCGGCGCCGGCCTCCTCGGGGTCGTCCTCGCCGGCCTCTCCGCCCATCGCGGGGGGCGGCTCTCCGGGATCATGCTCGCGGTCCTGGTCCTGGTCACCCTGGCGGCCCTCGACCAGGCCTCGGCGCTGCCGGCAGCCCTCGCCGGTCGGACGGCCGGCGACGCCGCCGCGACCAGGCTCGCCGCGCTGTCCGCGCTCGAAACGCCGGTGCGCGAGCCCGCGGTCGACGCCGGCCCGGCCCTCGGCCCGGTGGGAGCTGCGCTCGAGCACGTCGACGTCGTCGCCCGCGTCGGCCCACCCGGCCCCCCCCTGCTCTCCGACGTCTCGCTGGCGGTCCGGCCGGGGTGGCGGCTGGGCCTCATCGGGCCGAGCGGCGCCGGCAAGTCGAGCGCGCTCCACGTCCTCCTGCACTTCCTCGAGCCGTCCGCCGGGACGGCCAGCATCGGCGGCGTCGACGTGCGCCGGATGACCCGCAGCGGCATGGCCCGGCACCTGGCATGGCTGGCCGAGGAGACGCACCTCTTCGCCGCCCCGCTGGGAGACAACCTCCGGCTGGCCCGGCCGGAGGCGAGCGACCTCGACTGCGTCGCGGCCCTCGACCGCGTCGGGCTCGGCGCCTGGTACCGGTCGCTGCCCGACGGGCTGGGAACCGGCCTCGGCGCGGGCGGCCGTGCCGTCAGCGCGGGCGAGCGCCAGCGCCTCGGGATGGCCCGGGCCGTGCTCTCCGGCGCCTCGCTGCTGCTGCTCGACGAGCCGACCTCGCACCTCGACCCGTGGTCCTCACCACAGCTGCTCGCCGAGCTCATGGGGGCGGCCGGGTCGCGCACGATCGTGGTGGTGAGCCATGAGCCGGGGCTGGACGGCCAGGTCCACGAGATCGTCACCCTCGACCGGGGACGGGTGGTGGACCGCCGGCCGGGCGCCGCCGGGGTCCCCGGGGAGCCGGGACGCTTGGCCCCTGGCGCTTTTCCTGTGTGACTGCCATGGTGAGGGCGATGAGCGCGAGCGACAGCCTCCGTCACCTCCACGACCGGCTCCGGAGCGGGGTCGCGCTGGTCTCGCAGCTCGAGGAGCTG
>DNAU01000222.1 GCA_003491925.1 Chloroflexota bacterium | reverse complement strand
GGCGAGCGGTCGGCGCTCATGGCGAGGGCTCGGCTGAAGGCCCAGGAGAGGGCCGTCACGACCGACATCCCGGCGAGGGCGAAGGTGCTCGCCATCGCCTCGGGCAAGGGCGGGGTCGGCAAGTCCTCGATCAGCGTGAACCTGGCGGTGGCACTCGCCCGCCGGGGCCTCGTCGTGGGCCTGCTCGACGCCGACGTCTGGGGTCATTCGGTGCCGAGGCTGCTCGGGATGGACGGTCCGGTGCAAGCGCGGGCGGGCAAGATGATCCCCTTCGAGCGGGTCGTCGGGGCCGGCCTGCTGAAGGTGATCTCGATGGGCTTCCTCTCGGGCGAGGACGAGGCGATCATGTGGCGCGGCCTCATGCTCAACCGGGCGGTGCAGCATTTCTTGGAGGACGTCCGTTGGGGAGCGCTCGACTACCTGGTCATCGACCTGCCCCCGGGCACCGGTGACGTCCAGATCAGCCTCGCGCAATCCATCCCGCTCGCCGGCGCGGTGATCGTCACCACCCCCCAGGACGTCTCGATCGCCGACGTGAGCCGCGGGATCCAGATGTTCACCCAGCTCCGGCTGCCGGTCCTCGGGGTGGTCGAGAACATGAGCGGCTTCATCTGCCCCCACTGCGGGGAGCGCACCGACGTCTTCGGGAGCGGCGGCGGCCGCGAGCTGGCCGAGCGCAACGGTCTCCGATTCCTCGGCGAGATCCCTCTCGACCCCCGGGTGCGGGTGGGCGGTGGCGACGGCCAGCCGCTGATGGCGGCGGACCCGGCGTCACCGATGGGCCGGGTCTTCCGCGCGGTCGCCGAGCAGATCGCCGCCGAGGTCAGCAAGGAGAACTACGCGGCGTCCGGCGGCCCCCAGATGCCGAGCGCGCCGCGGATCCCGATCCGGGGCTGACCATCCGGCGGGCGGCACGGGCAGCGCCGGCTGGGAGGCCGGCCCGCTACTTCTCCTCGTCCTCTTCCTCGTCGTCCAGGTGCGCGGCTCTCACCGGCGGACCTCCATGGGGTGGGCTGTGCTCCCCTCTGTATAGCCGATCCGGGTGGCGCGGCGGCGTGGCGCCCCGTTGAGCCCTGACGGTCGGCCTGGGCAGTCCTCCCCCGGTGGCCGGTAACCTCTCCTTTCGGAGCGATTGCATCACCGGGGCAGGCGCGTCCTCGTGCCTGCGAGCGGAGGTGGGGAAGCCATGACGCGGAGCCGGCCAGGTGGCTTCTCAGCCCTCCGTGGGCACCTCGCCCTGGCAGCGGCCGCGGGCGCGTGCGCGCTGGCCGCCATCGCGCTGGCGCCCGCCGTCGAGGCGGGGCCGGGTCCCCCGACCGTCCGCTACCGGACCGCCGTTGCCGGCCCCGGGATCGTGGCCGGCGTCGACGCGCACGAGATCGCGCCGGCGTCCTCCACTCCCACGCCCAGCGCCGGTGCGGTCCGGCCCACGCCAACTCCCACGGCCCCGACCGGCGCCGGCCTGCTCCCGTCCCCCAGCCCCACCGTCTCGGCGACACCCATCACCACCATCACCCAGCTGCCGGCATCAGGGCTCTCCCCGGTGATCAGTGGCGCCGGGTGGCTCGCCATCACCGCCGTCGTGGTCGTCCTGGTGGCGACCCTGACCGGCTGGTGGGCGGTCCGGCGGCGTGGCGGGCGCGGTCTCAGGCGCGGCTGAGGGCGGCGAAGAGGTCGTCCGTGTCCAAGCCTGGGTCGCCGACCTGGGCGAAGACCCGGAAGCGGGCGCGGAGCACCGCGTACTGCTGAGCCAGCCCCGGGTCGTGGTACGCCTCCACCGGATCCCAGGGATGGAGGAATCGCACCTCCTCGATGCCCGCTTGGAGCAGCTCCTTGAGGCATCCGAAGCAGGGCTGCATCGTCGAGGTGATCGAGGCGCCCAGGGTCTGCTGACCGAACCGGGCGGCGGTGAGCAGGGCGTTCTGCTCGGCGTGGACGCAGATGCAGACGTCGTAGGCGCCGCCGCGGAGGCTGGTGTCCAGGTCGCGCTGGGCGCAGCGCCGGCAGCCGCCCTCGGTGCAGTTGGGCATCCCGAAGGGGGTCCCGTTGTACCCGGTGCTGAGGACCCGGTCCTCGCGGGTGATCACGGCGCCGACCCGGCGGCCGAGGCAGTCGGCCCGGCTCCGGGCCGCGATCGCCAGGATCAGGAAGTAGGTCTGCTTGTCGGGCCGGCGGGGGCGGGCCGGCGCGGGGCTCTCATCCATCGCCGGCCAGCGTAGTCTCTCGCATGGCCTGCCGTCTCCCGGCGGGCGCTCCGGATGGTCAAATGGTCCCGGGCGAGTAGCTCAGCCGGTTAGAGCAGGGGGCTCATAACCCTCGGGTCGCAGGTTCGAATCCTGCCTCGCCCACCCCCCATCGACGACCACAGTTGTGAAAGTCCGGTAGCCCTGTCCCACAGTGGCTCCGGTTCCGGTGTCGCGCTCGAGCCCTGCATCATCCGGGCGCAATCTCGATCGGGGTGCTCGCCGTCGGCATGCTCAACCGGCCGTCCACGAGCGCCCAGCTGAGGGTGTTGGGCCCGGCCGCAACGGTCCCCGGGATGGCCAGCTGCATCTGGAAAGTGACCTCCTGTCCCGGGGCGATCGCCCCGACCGGCGCGCAGTTGAGCTGGTACGAGGCCACCGGCTGCTTTGCGAACAGCATCTCCACGTAGTCGGGGCACTCGCTCAGGTCATAGGTCGTGGAGCTCGCGTTCCGCATCGTCACGTAGTAGGTCAGGCTGGATCCGGCCGTGGCGGTCGTCGGCGCGTCAATGCTGATGGCCATCTCGAGGTACACCGGGGCCGGCTCAGAGAGGTATCCGGCCGCGTCGATCGGGCCGCGGCTCAGGGCCACGTAGGCCGTCGTCGTCGCGTCGCACGCCGGTGAGTACGGCGATTCGATCGCAAACGGCACGAGCAGGCGCCCTCCTCCGTTGGGGAGATGGAGGGCAGCCTGGGCCGCCTGGACGGCCGGATGGCACGCATACCAGGTGACGTTGACAAACGCCTGCCCCAGGCCCGACACACCCACCTCCTCCGACGAGGTGAGCTCCGGTGTGCCCGGTTCCATGAGGATCGGCACGACCTGCAGGGACAGATCAAAGAAGGTGCCGCGATCGGCCGAGCCCGCGGCCGAGGCCAGCACCTGTCCGCTCGAACCCAGGATGGAGACGTCCGGGTATCCCTCCAGATAGCAGGCGGCGCCGCTGAGGTTGCGCAGCAGGATCCGCTCGCCAACGTTCCCGGTGGCGGCACCGCCTGCGGCCTCGATCCCCTCCAGCTGGCTCGCCCAGCAGGCCGGGGTGCCCGCCGGCACGGCCAGCGGCGGGCCCGGCGTGACCACCGGGGCCTGCGGGTACACCCCCCGGGCGGTCAGCGGCCGCCAGGGAACGAAGGCGGTGGGGGTCGGGAGCGAGACCCGCGACGGTGTGCCCGGGGCCGGTGATCCCGGGGGCGAGGTGGAGGTGGTCGGAGAGCCGGCTGCGACCCCGGTCCCATGCGGGCCGCGGCCGATCACCAGCACCGTCGCCGTCGCTGCCGCCACCGCGAGGGCGATGAGGACAGTCGCCGCTGCACGCCTCCCGCCAGTCCACCGCTGGGACCACACACTCATGAGACGTGCCGATCCGGGAGGAACGTGACGTCATCGAGATCGCGGGCGGCGAGGCCGACGCTGGCCTCCATCGCCGGGAGCGCTGGAGGTGGGAGGCTCAGCTTCCCGGCAGCGCTGCGCCGTGGTCGCCCATCGAATTCCAACCGTTATAGGTGTTTGACATAATATGTATCTCTGATATGTTTACCGTATCGCGGACACCTGGAGGTCGGAGAAGGTGACATCGATCTCGCCGGCGCCGGACGGCGGCGCGGAGCAGCTTCCTGAGAGCACCGCGCCGGGGCCGTTGGCCAACCGCCTGAGGGTGGCGATGGTCCACCTGGGTCGCCAGCTTCGGCGCCAGGACCCCCCCGGCATGAGCGTCACCCAGCACCTGGCGCTCGCCACCGTCGCCAAGCACGGTCAGATGGCCATCGGCGACCTGGCCGAGGCGGAGCGGCTCCCCTCCTCGGCGGCGACCCGGCTCGCCGACCGCCTCGAGGAGGCGGGCCTGGTGGTCCGGTCCCGTGACCCCCACGACCGGCGCGGAGTCCAGCTGGTGATCACCGAGGCGGGGCGACGGATCGTCGAGGAGCGGCGCACCGCCGGCAACGCCTGGCTCGCCGAGCGGCTCTCCCAGCTCAGCGACGCCGAACGTGCCGGCCTCGCCGCCGCCCTGGACATGGTCGAGCGGGTGGTCCTACCGGAGGGTGCGGTCCACGAGGCCGCGCGCCTCGCCGCCCTCGACGCGGCGGAGGCACCCGCGCGGTGAGCGTCCGCTCCGCGCTCTCGGCGCCGCGCACCCAGATCGTCGGGCCGCATTACAAGTGGCTGGTCCTCTCCAACACCACGGTCGGCGTGGTGCTCTCGGGCATGAACGCCACCAGCCTGATGATCGCCCTCCCGGTGATCTTCCGGGGCATCGACCTGAACCCGCTGCAGCCGTCGAATTTCCCCTTCCTGCTCTGGATCATGATGGGCTACATGCTGGTCCTGGCGGCCATCGTGGTTACGGTGGGCCGGATCGGCGACATCTTCGGCCGAGTCCGCATGTACAACCTCGGCTTTGCCGTCTTCACGGTGGCCTCCATCCTGCTCTCGCTGGTCTGGAGCACGGGTGCCAACGGCGCCCTCGAGCTGGTGATCATGCGCATGGTCCAGGCGATCGGTGGAGCGCTGCTGATGGCCAACTCGGCGGCCATCATCACCGACGCCTTCCCCAGCGACCAGCTCGGGCTCGCGCTCGGGACCAACATGGTTGCGGCCATTTTCGGCAGTTTCTTCGGCATCCTCGCCGGTGGCCTGCTCTCGCAGGTGGGCTGGCGATGGGTCTTCCTGGTCAACGTCCCCTTCGGCGTCTTCGGCACCGTCTGGGCGTATCTGAAGCTCAAGGAGATCGGCGTCCACATCCGCGCCCGGATCGACTGGCTGGGCAACATCGCCTTCGCCGGCGGGCTGGGCATGGTGCTGGTCGGGGTCACCTACGGGATCGAGCCCTACGGGACCGCGCTCACCGGTTGGGGCAACCCCTTCGTCCTGGGGATGATCCTCGGAGGCCTGGCGGTGCTGGGTGTCTTCGCGGTCATCGAGCTGAAGGTGCCGGACCCGATGTTCCGCCTCTCGCTCTTCCGGATCCGGGCGTTCACCGCCGGGAACCTCGCCGGCTTCCTGGCGGCGGTCGGACGCGGCGGCTTCCAGTTCATCCTGATCATCTGGTTCCAGGGGATCTGGCTGCCTCAGCACGGCTACGACTTCACGGTCACCCCGCTCTGGGCGGGTGTCTACATGATCCCGTGGACGGCGGGCTTCGTGATCTCCGGGCCGCTCTCGGGGAGGCTCTCGGACCGCTACGGGGCCCGGCCCTTCGCCACCGCGGGGATGGTGATCTCGGCGGTCTCATTCCTGCTCATGCTGGCCTTCCCGGCCAACTTCGACTACCTCCTCTTCGCCCTGGTGCTGCTGCTGAGCGGGATCGCCCAGGGCCTCTTCGCCTCGCCCAACACCTCCTCGATCATGAACTCGGTCCCGGCTCGCGACCGCGGTGCCGCCTCGGGGATGCGGGTCACCTTCGCCAACACCGGGATGCCCCTCTCGATGGGACTGCTGTTCACCCTGATGGTCCTGGGCCTGAACGCCAGCGTCCCCTCGGCCATGTACGCGGGCCTGGTGAGCCACGGCGTGCCGGCCGCCGCCGCGACCCAGCTGTCGCACGTGCCCCCCCTCGGCTACCTCTTCTCTGCCTTCCTCGGCTACAACCCGATCGCCATGCTGCTCGGCCCCCAGCTCCTGGGCAGCCTCCCGGCCCACCAGGCCGCGGTGCTGACGAGCCGCCAGTTCTTCCCACAGCTCATCGGCCCGGCATTCAAGCAGGCTCTGGTCCCGATCCTCCTCTTCGCCGCGGTGATGAGCCTGATCGCCGCGCTCGCCTCGGCGCTCCGGGGTTCGCGCTTCGTCCATGAGGAGGCCGGTTCCACCCTCCAGCGCGCGGCTCGTGCCCGAGCGGCAGCTGGTGCACGGGCGGCCGCCAGGAGTGTCGCCCTGGACGGCAATGGCGTCGCTGCGGATGGCGATGGTGTTGCTGCGGACGGCAATGGGGCGCTCGTCGCCGGCAACGGCGCCGATGGCCCGGGCGGTGACGCCACCGCCGTTGCCGGCGGCAGCTCCGCCGGTGGCCACCGGGTGCCTCTCGCCGACAGGCCCGCGACCGCCATCTCGGAGCCACCGGCCGTCGAGGATGCCCCGGTGGGAGGCCGCCGGTCGCCCACCGCGCCACGCTGATCCGCCGATCGGCATTCCGGCCCGGCCGGCCGCGCACCGCTATCCTCTCGGCCTGACCGCCGATCCGCCATCAACGGGGCCGCAGTGAGCGACGCCTACGTCCACGGCTACCACGCGCGCGAGAACGAGCGCCTGCAGGACCAGGCCGGAACCCTCTCCGACCTGCTCCATTGGGATACCGCGTATCCGAGCGGGAGCTCGGTGCTCGAGGTCGGCTGCGGCGTCGGCGCCCAGACCCTGACCCTGGCTCGCCGGAGCCCCGGAGCGCGCTTCCTCTCCATCGACATCTCGGCCGCCTCCATCGCCGAGGCGTCCCGGCGCGTCGAGGCCGCCGGGATCAGCAACGTCGAGCTCCGCCAGGCCGACATCTTCGACTCGGCCTTGGACCCGGACTCCTTCGACCACGTCTTCGTCTGCTTCGTGCTCGAGCACATCGAGTGTCCGGCGGAGGCCCTGGCGGTCCTGCGCAGGCTGCTCCGCCCCGGGGGCGGCATCACGGTGATCGAGGGCGACCACGGCTCGGCCTACTTGCATCCCCACAGCCATGCGGCTCGCGCCGCCATCGACAGCCTGGTCGACCTCCAGCGCCGAGCCGGAGGTGACGCCCTGATCGGCCGCCGGATCCACCCCCTGCTGGTCGAGGCCGGATTCGCGCGGGTCCGGGTCTCGCCGCGGATGGTCTACGTCGACGCCAACCGACCGGACCTGGTCGAGGGTTTCACGAAGAAGACATTCACGGCGATGATCGAGGGGGTGCGCGACGCGGCTCTGGCGTCAGGCCTGATCGCGCCCGACCTCTTCGACACCGGCATCCGCGACCTGTACCGCACCGCGGAGGCGGACGGCGTCTTCTGCTACACGTTCTTCAAGGGCGTGGGCCAGAAGGGGGATATGCTGGCTCCGGACGGAGACCGATCAGCGGCGAGCGGGGAGGCTCAGCGCAGCCGGTAGCGGATCGGCCGCTCGCCGCTCGCCACCACCTTCGAGCCGGCCCGCTCCAGGATGCGGCGGACCTGCTGTCCCGTCACCCCGGGCCCGAGGCGGTCGCGGATTCCCACCACCGCAAGGGGGTGGGCCGATGAGCGCAGGGCCGCGAGCACCTGAGCCTCCAGCGAAGCGCCGTCGCCGTCTGCCGCGTCGCTCGCGGTGACGACCGGGACCGGGACGTCGGGGACCGCGGGACGGGCCGCTGGCGGCTGCTCCGCAGACGGTGCCGGCATGCGGATCGCCGCGGGCGTGGGCGGTGCCTCTCCGCGCAGGCGGGCGACCAGGGCCGGCAGGTCGTCGAGGACCTGGCGGACGAACATCGGGCTCCCGCTGACCTCGACCTCGCGCTCCCCGTCCTTGATCCGCACGCTCGAGGGGGCGGCGGCCGGCTCCGGGTTCGGCCGTCCGCCCGGGGCCGGTCCCCGGAACGGTGGACGCTGAAAGGGGCGGTCGTCGGGCGAGCGCCGAGGGACGAAGGGACGGTCAGTCATCGCTGCCCTTTCTGGTGCGCGGGGAGATGGCGGGTGAGGATCTCACGTCAGGAGGAGACGCCGTCGCCCTGACTGGCCGCCGTCGAGGCTGCACCCTTGGCCCGGCGTGATCCGGTGTGCTTGGTCTCCCCCGCCTCGTGCGCCGTCTCGGCCGTCTCGGCCGTCTCGGCCGCGGGCGCCGGGGCCGGCGACTCGGTGACCGGCAGCGTGATCGGCTCCGGCTCCTCGTCCTCGAGCGGCGGCCCGAAGACCAGCTCCGAGAGCTTGGCCTTGAGCGGGGTCTTGGTGACGACCACGTAGGCCGTCCCGGCAACACCCGTGACCATCACGAGCCGGCGGAAGCGACGGCGCCACCGCTTGGGCTCGGCGGCTTTCGCCGCGGCCTTGGCGGACCGACCCGCCGCGGCGGGCTTCGGCATCTCGGACACCTCCTGGGCGAGCCGATCCGCCGCCTCGGCCAGCACCCCGGCCGCCTTCTCAGCGGCGTGGCTCAGGGTCTCCGCCGAGGTGTGGGCCGCCACGCGCAGCGCCGGGGTGGCCACTCGCTGCGCCTCGCGCGCGGCGACGACGGCCCGCTCGGCCAGCTCGGAGACGGTCTCGGCGGCCTTCTCGACGGCCCGGCTGCTCGTCTCGGCCACCGACCTCTCGATCACAGCGGATTTGGAGCGTCGACCCAGCATGGTCCTTCTCCTCGATGGGCGGGTCATGAACTCAACGGACGGAGCGGAGTCGATCCCACCCGCGGGATCTGGGACGGCCGGTGCCGCCATCGCCCAGCGAGCGGCCTCGACGTCCGGCGACTTCACCCCTGCTCCAATGCTGACACAGCGGGCACGCCAGAGGAATGGGTCGGGCGACGTCTCTTGCGAGGACGCGCGGCGGGCACTGACGACGGCCGGTCACGCGCCGGCGCGGAAGCCCGGGCCCGGCTTCTCGGTCAGGCCGCGCGCGCCAGCGCCCGCAGGTGACGGGGCGCGCGGCTGGTCGCCAGGGGAGCGTCCAGGAACCAGCGGATCCGAGCCGCGGCGACCGGGCCCACCGTCCGAGCCAGGTCCTCCTCGGAGGCGGCGTAGACCTCCGCGAGAGTGGAGAAGGCCGCGGCGAGCCGGATCAGGGCGTCGCTGTCGTCGCCGACGATCTGGCGCAGGTGTCCAAGGCGGCGGCTCGCCAGCTCGCCGGCCGGGCCATCGTCGAGCGGGAGCTCCAGCTCGATCGTCCGATCAGATCCCATGCCACCATGGTACCGAACAGATGTGCGTGAGTCAAATGGCCCGACTCCGTTACGCTGACCGCATGCCCCTCTACGAGTACCGCTGCAACGACTGCGCCTCCGTGTACGAGGTGATGCGCCCGATGGCCGAGCGCGAGCTGGCCGCGGTCTGTCCCCGCTGCGAGAGCCGGGCGAGCATGCCGCTGATCAGCCGGCTGGGGATGCTGGTGGGTGGCGAGAGCTCCCCGGCGGGCCGGACCGGTCCCGCCGCCGGAGGCGGGTGCTGCGGCGGTGCCTGCGGCTGCGGCGCCGGCTGAGCCCGCCTCAGAGACCGGTTCCGGCAACCTCCGTCGCGGCGCCTGAGCCGACCGCGGCAAGCTCCGCGGCGCTGGCCGACCCAGCTCCGGCGAGCACTGTCAGCGCGTCCGCTCCCGGCTCCACCTGGCCGGCCCCGGATGACTCGACCGCCGGCGCGGCGGGGTCGAGGCAGAGCTCGAGCTGGAGCAGGTTGTCGATGAAGACGCGCCGGTGCTCGGGGTGGACGCCGCGGGCGAGGATCGCGGCCCGGTGCGCAGGGGCCCCGTAGCCCTTGTTGTGGTGCCAGTCGTAGTCCGGCGCCTCGAGGTGGAGGCGGCGCATCAGGGCGTCGCGGTGGACCTTGGCGACGATCGACGCGGCCGATATCGACGGGATCAGGTCGTCGCCCCGGACCAGGCAGTGGACGGGATGTGAGGCGTCGATCCGGAGCCGGCCGTCGCAGCAGTAGCCGTCGGCGGCGACCTCGGCCACCAGGCGGCGGAAGATCTCGACGTTTGCCCAGCCGAGGCCCCGGAGGTTGATGTCCGCGACGCTGATCTCGGCAACCGCGCAGGCGAGGGCGCGGCGATGGACCTCCGCTGCGACCACCTCCCGCTGGTGCGCCGTCAGCTTCTTGGAGTCACGCAGCCAGGGGTGGCGGAAACCGCGGGGCAGCACCACCGCGGCGGCCACCAGCGGCCCGGCGAAGGCACCCCGCCCCACCTCGTCCATGCCGCAGAGCCGGAAGCCGCGCCAGTCCTCGACCTCGAAGGTGGCGCGGATGTAAGCACCCAGCCGGAACCGGGGCACGGTCCTGCGCGCCGGAACCCGCTCCGCCGCGGGCGGCGCGGTGGTGAGGAGCACCTCACCTGCCGTCTCGACGTCACCGGCGCCGGGAACGCGGCGGGCGCCGGCCGGGTCGTGACGTGCCCGGGCCGGCGCCACGCGGTCGACCTCGACCTATCTCCGCCGGGGGTTGCGCGGCCGCTTGCGGCCGTAGGCGGCGCCCTCGGCGACCGCGTCGAAGGCGGGCAGCGGCCCGGCGCTGGCACGGGTCACCCCATCGCCCTGGACGAAGACCTTCCGGTTGCCCACGTCGATCAGGTAGGAGACGCTCAGCCCGCCGCCGCCGTCCGGCAGCATCGAGACGTCCGCCACGGTCCCGACCCGGCGGCTTCCCCCGTAGGGGAAGCTCACCCTCGCGCCGATCGCGATCGCGTCGCTCGGTATTCCGGTCACCGTGCCGAGGTGCGGAAGCAGTCGCTGCAGTAGACGGGCTTGTCACCCCGAGGCTGGAAGGGGACCCGGGCGATCCCGCCGCAGCCAGCGCAGGTCACCTCGTACATCTGGCGCGGGCCGCCGGAGCGCCCCCCGCCGCCACCGCCGTAACCACCCCCACCCATTCCGGCGGCCTTGCGGGCGGCGCGGCAGGAGGGGCAGCGGGACGGAGGATTGGTGAGACCCTTGGACGAGAAGAACTGCTGCTCCCCCTCAGTCCAGATGAAGTCGACGCCGCATTCACGGCAACGCAAGGTCTGATCGACGGCCAACGCCTGTGCTCCTAAAGTCCGGCGCTGAAACCGTCGCCGGGGTGGTCTACGTGCTGAATACAGTACACGTTGAGCCAGCTTCCGGCTAGTGATGGCGCGGTTTCGGCGCGGAGCCTGGTAGGATCGGCCGCATCTCGGACAGGAGTGGGCCGAACCGCGACAGGCGGGATCGGTGGCCGCCGGTGAGACCAGGAGGAGCCTCCGATGACCCCGCACCACCCCCACGGGGCGCAGAAGCGCCTCTTCACCTCGGAGTCGGTGACCGACGGCCATCCCGACAAGATGGCCGACCAGATCAGCGACGCGGTCCTCGACGGGGTCCTCACCAAGGATCCCCTGGGCCGGGTGGCCTGCGAGACGGCCCTCTGCACCGGGACGGTCCTGGTCTTCGGCGAGATCAGCACCGACGCCTACGTCGACATCCCCGGGATCGTCCGCCAGACCATCCGCGACATCGGCTACACCCGGGCCAAGTACGGCTTCGACTTCGAGACCTGCGGGGTCCTGGTGTCGATCGACGAGCAGTCCCCCGACATCGCCCAGGGCGTCAACACGGGCGGGGCCGGCGACCAGGGGATGATGGTCGGGTTCGCCTGCGACGAGACCCCCGAGCTGATGCCGGCCCCGATCCAGCTCGCCCACCGGCTCGCCCGGCGGCTCTCCTCCGCCCGCCGCGACGGCACCCTGCGCTGGGCACGCCCGGACGGCAAGACCCAGGTGACGGTCGAGTACGACTCCGACGGACGCCCCCGGCGGGTCGACACCGTGCTGGTCAGCGTCCAGCATTCCGAGGAGGTCTCGAGCGAGCAGCTCTTCGCGGACGTCCAGGAGCACGTGGTCAACCCGATCGTCCCCGCCGAGTGGCTGGACGCGGAGACCAAGCGCTACGTCAACCCCACCGGCCGCTTCGTGGTCGGCGGGCCCCAGGGCGACGCCGGTCTGACCGGCCGCAAGATC
>DNAU01000161.1 GCA_003491925.1 Chloroflexota bacterium | reverse complement strand
CAGCAGAGCCAGGACGCGACCACCCTGACATCAGGCGAGAGGAGAGACTCGGAGGGCTGGGCGGGCTCAATCGGCGCGCCGATCTGTCGCGTGGGAGGCGATCGCTCCAGGCGACGACGAACCGGCAGGCAAGCGCCGGGACCCAACGCAGGGTTGGCTCGCTTGCAGCTGCGGCATGCAGCATCTGCCTTCCAGGAACGCGTCGATCGAGCGGGAGTAGCTTAGTTGGGAGAGCGCGACCCTTCCAAGGTCGATGTCGCGAGTTCGAGCCTCGTCTCCCGCTCCAGCGTCGATTTCGAGTTCGTGACCAGCTTCTGCTCGCGGTGGGCTGGCGGCCTATCACGGGCTTCGAGAGCCGTCAAGATGCGTGTGGCTGTCGGTGCTAGGGAGCGCGGATCCGCAGGGGAGCCTCCATCGCTTCGGCCGGTCCCGCGGACCCGCCTCGCAGGCGTCATCGCCCGGCTTCTGCCGGCGGCGGGGCCAGCCGCGGCCGGCGCCGATCTCCCATCACGTTGGTTCCGCGAGCCCATGACCACAGCCCCTCGAAGAGCAGCGCTGCGACGAGGATGCAGACAAACACCATCTGCTCGTCGCCGGCGATGAGGGTTCGACCAAGGGCGGCCTCCACGAAGGCGAATATGCTGAGGCCGAGCCAGCCGGCACCGGTGACCAGGCAGTGGGCGTGGCGGCAGCGCCAGAAGTTGAGCGAGCACCACCCTCCACCTGCGAGCGCAGCCAGCCCGTCCAGCGCCAGCGCGCCTCGCAGTGGGAGGTGCGCAGCCAGGCTCATCAGGCCGACGACAAGAGCGAAGTAGAGCAAGACGGGGAGGCCGGTGCGAGGCAGGATCCGGTCCACCGCGCGCTTGAGGGACGTGTCCGCGACCATCACGGGTGGCGACCATCCCCACAGGCCGCGTGCCGGGATGCAGCAGCACTGCGCTCCGAGCGGGGCGACGGCGGGTACGGCCTTCCTGACGCCTTTCGGCGCGTGGACGCGATGCTCCGGCTGGGAAGAGGGTCTATCCGGCGGAGCGGTCGAACTGGGCGCGGCTCTCATCGCAACCGCAGGCTACAGCCTCCCCCTGGGGGGAGAGTCAAGCGTTGCGGGTCGACCTCCCTCGGGGGTCGTCGGTGCGGAAGTCGGCAGCCCCTGAGAGTTCGGCGGCGTGGGTCGCCTCGAACTCCCGGATCCGCGCCAGACGAAGTCGCAGCTCATCAATCCGCTGCTCGGTGCGGGCGCGCACCGCAGCGAGCAGGTCGGCGAGGCGCGGCCCCAGCGGCTCATCGGAGGGCGAGAGGTATGCCGCGGAGAGATTCTCGATCTCGGTCAGGGTCAGGCCCAGCTCCCGGAGGCCGGTGATCACCCGGACGCACCAGAGCGCCTCGTCGCCGAAGAGTCGGTAGTTGCCGGCGCTTCGGCCGAGGGTGTAGATGAGGCCCATCTGCTCGTACTCGCGAAGGGTCTTGACCGGCACCCCGGAACGACGGGAGAGCTTGCCGATGGTCATCAGCACCGATGCCTCGTCGCCGGGCGCGAATGGTTGGGCTCTTGGCAGCGCAGCTTCACGCATGGTGCTCAGGATGGCACGGCGGCATCTCGGTCGGCGGGGGACTTCGTCCACGGGTGACCGCGAGGCGCAGGCTTACCATGATCGGAGTGCGCCGTGCTCACGTTGCCGCCACCCTGATCGCCGTTGCGGAGGCTGCCGGTGCCGTCCTGGCGTGGCGTCCCGCCTGAGACGACCCTGAACTGGGTCACGACGGCGGTTGGCGGCGGCCGCTTCCTCCCCGTGAGCCTCCTCCGCGGGGGCGGCTGGCACGCCAACCACGCGCTCACCGTCACGGACCGGTCGGGAGGGATGCACCACCTCGTGCTCCGACGCTGGGCCCGCCCCGGGTGGACATCGGCTGCTTGCCTGGCTAGCCCTGAGTTGGTACCAGAATGGTATCATCGCATCATGGCTATGACCGTTCGCACTGATCCTGAGATGGAGAAAGCCCTGACTGCCCTCGCCCAGTCGGAGGGCGCCTCCCGGCAGGAGATCATCCGCCGGGCCGTGCTGGACCGCTACGAGCGCCATGGCCATCGGGCCCAGGTGGAAGCGAGCTCGGACCGGATGCTCAAGCGGTGGGGAGACGTCCTGGAGCGCCTCGGCCGGGCGTGACCGAGGTCGAGTACCTGGATCTCGAGGACCTGCTTGGGCTGGTCCGCACTCTCGGGGTGGGGCCGGTACGAGACGTTGGTCTCCTCGATTCGGCGGCTGCTCGGCCGCGGTCGAGTGCCTTCGGGGAAGACGCCTACCCAAGCCTCGAGCTCAAAGCGGCCGCGCTCCTCCACTCGGTAGCTCGCAACCACGCTCTCGTGGACGGCAACAAGCGGCTGGCCTGGCTGGCCACGACGGTCTTTCTGGATCTGAACCGGCATGCCCCGGATCTGGACGATGACGCAACCTTTGACCTGGTCATGGATGCCGCCCGGGGCGCCGTCGAGGTCGAGGAGATCGCTCTCCGGCTTCGGGTCGTCCCTACGGCGGCAAACTGAGCCCAGGTCGCCTGGGGAGCTCCGAGGGCGTGGATGCGTGGTCGGTCAAGATCATCCAACAAGCTTCAACCTGCGCGCAGAAGCCGAAGCAATGCACTCTCGCGCCTCCGCCGCGCCAATCTGAACTCGGCTTCGCGCCCATGCCTTCCAAGCTGGATGTCGCGGGTTCGAGTCCCGTCTCCCGTTCCCCCCATGCGCCATCGGCTCTCGTGACGCACTTACAGGACCTCTCTCGTCAAGCTACCCTTCACCCATGCCGCGGACTCGCCGGAGACGAACAAACCCGAGGGGGCGAGGGCCCCGTGCTCAGAGGCGCGGTGAGGCTCTCGAGGGCGGGGACAGGCCAACCCAAAGCCTGACTGGTCGGCACACGGCTGGAGCCGATCGCCGCGGCGCTCCGGCCCGTCCCGTCAGGGCCGCCAGACCAGCGCGGGCCAGTGGGCCGGGCGTGTGGTACGCGGCCCTCTTCGCGGACCTGGTGGTTTTCCTCGGCTGCGGCCTGCTTGCGGAAAGACTCCTGCCTCCGATCGGCCGCACAGTGGCGTGGATCGTGCTGATCATGACGTTCGGGGTCGGCGCCGGGTGGCTCTGGGGGAGAGCGCGGCAGCTCCGCCGGCACCCTGAGGGCCGGCATGAGTGAGCGGGCTTTCTCTACTGGGTCCCAGACCGTCCGGGATGGCTCTTCCTGTGTCAACAAGGTCCGTGGGCGCTACACCTAGGGATGCGAGGGCGCCGCCGGTGCGCCCTCCAGCTCGAAGAGGAGGTCGTCCGGATAGCAGTAGTACCAGCTCTCTCCCGGCTCGTAGGAGCGAACCAAAGGATGTCCGGTGGCGCGGTTGTGCGCGGTGGTGTGTCGGCCCGGCGAGGAGTCGCAGCAGCCGACGTGTCCGCAGAGCTGGCAGACGCGGAGATGGACCCAGTCGCGCCTGCCCGCCGCGAGGCATTCGACGCAGCCAGGTCCCGAAGGTGTGACCTCCTGGATCTGATCGAGATGGCCGCAGGTTGCCTTCATGGGCCCAGCACCTCCGTATGTGTCTCCTAGCTACTTTGACCGGAAAAACCCGGCGGTGGAACCTCCGAGCGAGCGGGAACCACGTCGAGAAGGGTGAGGGATCGGTCCGTTCCCCAATTCATCTCCGGCCTCTCAGCTGGGCGCCACCATCCGGTCCAGGTTGTGGGCCAAGACCCCGAATCCCACCCAGATCCCGGCGCCTTGGCGCCCCTTGAGCCGGGTGCGGCGGAGCCCGTACTCACGCTTCAAGCAGCTGATCCGTCCTTCGCTCC
>DNAU01000163.1 GCA_003491925.1 Chloroflexota bacterium | reverse complement strand
ACGCAGGCCGCGCTGCTGGAGGCGATGCAGGAGCGCAAGGTCACCATCGACGGCCAGACCTATCCGCTCGGCGACCGGTTCATGGTGGTGGCGACCCAGAACCCCATCGAGTACGAGGGGACCTACCCCCTCCCCGAGGCCCAGCTCGATCGCTTCCTGCTCCGGATCGCGGTCGGCTATCCCAGCGCCGACCAGGAGCAGGAGATCCTGCGCCGTCGGGTGGAGCGGCGCAGCGACAGCACCCAGCTCCGCCAGGTCGTCGACCGGACCACCCTGCTCGCGCTCCAGGCGGCGGTCGAGGACGTCCACGTCGACCCCGCCATCACCGCGTACATCGTCGACCTGGTCGCCGCCACCCGCGCCCGCAATGACGTGCAGGTTGGCGCCAGCCCCCGGGGCAGCCTGGCGGTGCTGGCCGCGGCCCGGGCCCGGGCGGCCCTTCGCGGCCGGGACTTCGTGGTGCCCGAAGACGTCAAGGCGGTGGCGGTCGCGGCCCTCGGTCACCGCTTGAGCCTGCGCCCCGAGCTGTGGGTCCGGGGGGCACGGGGGGCGGACGTGATCCGCGCCTGCCTCGAGTCGGTGCCCACCCCGCCGACCCAGGCCGGTCCGGCGGCCGGGTGAGCTGGACCCCCACCGGTCGGCTGCTGGCCTACCCCTGGCTGATCGCTGGGCTGCTGCTGGCCGCCCTCGCCGCCGGCCGCCCCGAGCTGGCGGCGGGGGCCGCACCGCTGGCCGCCGTCCTGCTCGCCGGGCTGCTGGGGTCGCGCCGCCCGGGGATCCCGGAGGTGCGCCTCGCCGCCTCCGAGAGCCGCGTGGTCGAGGGCGACCGCGTCGACGTCACCGTCGAGGTCTCCATCCCCGCCGAGGTCGAGAGCCTCGAGGTGGGGCTCGCGCTCCCGCCCGGAGCCGAGCTGGTCGACGCCGACAACCCGAGGGTCATCACCCGGGCGGCCGGAGCGCGGCAGAGCCTCAGCTTCGCGGTGCGGCACCGGCGCTGGGGGGCCTACCCCCTGGGGACGGTCCACCTCCGCGCCTTCGACGGCTTCCGGCTGCGGCGCTTCGAGGCGCGGCTGGGCAGCGAGGCGATGATCCGCGCCTACCCGCGGCCGGAGCGGCTGCGCGCCCTGATCCGGCCGGCCCACACCCACCTCTACGCCGGCAACCGGGTGGCGGCTCGGAAGGGGGAGGGGGTCGAGTTCGCCGACATCCGCCCCCACGCCCCGGGCGATCAGCTCCGGAGCGTCAACTGGCGAGCCTCCGCCCGTCGCGGCGGCCTCTGGGTCAACGAGCGACACCCCGAGCGGAACGTCGACGTGGTGCTCCTGCTCGACACCTTCACCCGGGCCGGGCCCGACGAGGGGAGCACTCTGGAGCAGATGGTCCGGGGAGCCTCGTCACTCGCCTCCGCCTGGCTCCGCGAGCGCGATCGGGTAGGGGTCATCGACTTCGGCGGCACCCTCCGCTGGCTCGAGGTGGGGGGCGGCATGCGCCACGCCTACCGGTTGATCGACGCCCTGCTCGACACCGAGGTGGTCTTCAGCTACGCCTGGAAGGGCACCGAGGTGATCCCGATCCGCCTCCTGCCGCCCCACGCTCTGATCGTCGGGCTCACCCCGCTGCTCGACCAGCGCTTCCTGACCGCGCTCCTCGACCTGAGCGGCCGGGGCCTCGATGTCGCCGCGGTCGAGCTTCCGGTCGAATCCCACCTCGCCGCCCCGCGGTCCCCGGCGGCGGCACTGGCCCGGCGGATGTGGCGGCTGGAACGTGAGACGGTGCGGGCGCGGCTCTTCCAGGCCGGCGTCGGGATCGCGTCATGGGCGGAGGGGGAGCCCCTGGAACCGGTGGTGGCGGAGGTGGAAGCGTGGCGCCGTCGCGCCCGGCTGCGCGTGCGCTGATTCCCGCCCTGCTGGCGGTCGCCCTCTCCGCGGTGCTGGTCATCGCGATCCTCCTGCGCACGGTCGCGGCCGCCTCGGCCCCGGCGCTGGTCGATGCCGCCGCCGGGGCGGGCATCGCCGGCCTGCTGGTGATCGCCGGTGCGGTGGCCACGGCGCGCGCCGCCGCGGTCGGGTGGGGGGTGGCCCTCCTCGCCGCCGCGTACGCGGCCTGCGTGGTGGGGCACGGAGCGCCGGTCGACGTCCTCGCGCCGCTGGTCGGCCTGCTCCTGGTGCTCGTCGCCGAGCTCTCCCACACGGCCTGCGAGTGGCGGGGCCCGCACGCGGTGGACGTCTCTGCGGAGCGGCGCCGGTGGGCCCGACTGGCCCTCACCGCCGCCGCCGGGACGGTCGCCGGGGGGGGCGCGCTGGCGCTGGCCGCGGCGGTGCCCGGATCGGTGCCGGGCCTCATCGTGGGCGCCGCCGCGCTGGTCGGCCTGGTCGGTCTCGCCGTCTGGCTGCGCGGCGGGGCGGCGGGCCCGGCGCAGCCGGTCCCGTGACCGTGGGGAGATGCGGTCCGGGGCCCGGCTGCTCAGGGTTGCTCGAGGACCCTCCCGTTGCGGGTCACCACCAGGTCGACGGAGACGGTGCGCGCGGCGATCCCGAAGGGGAGCGGTGACACCCGGGCGGTGACGCTGTAGTGGAGGGTGCCGGCCGTGTCGATGCGCTCGGTGCACACCGTCTGCGAGATGGCGGCGAAGTCGGCGGTGTTGTCCACTCCGCAGGCGCTCAAACTCATGAGGATCCAGTTCTGCGGAGCCGATGCGCCGAAGTTCCGGAGGGCCTCGGTGGGGATGGGGAGGTTCCGATAGCCGAGGACGTAGGCGTCGGTGCCGTCCCAGCAGACGTTGGCGCGGAGGCCCACCGTGGCCCCGAACTCGCTCCCGACCATGGTGCCGCCGCCGAATTCCCGGCAGGCCGTGTTGGGAGGGCCGCCACTCGATTCTGATAAGGCGGCGTAGGGGGCGGACTGGAGGGGCAGCCAGGCGTTGGCCGCGAGCCATGTGGCGGCGAGGACCGGGAGCAGGAGCCAGGGCGTCCACCTCCGTCGGGGGTCCGACCACTGGTCGCCCTCGAACCCATCGCCGACCGCGCCGCCGTCCGCCCGCCAGGCGATCACCAGCGTGGGAAGCATGAGCAGCAGCTCGGCGAGCGCGAGGACGATCCGCCCCGGGATGCCGTTGTCCACGGAGGATGAGGCCGGGATCGAGTAGGTCGAGGTGGTCGCGGTGGCGATCGTCACGGCGATGGCCGTCGCGAACCAGACGACCCACATCAGCACGATGGCGACCATGGCCAGGCGGAAGCCGCGCCGGTGAGCGAGGTCGCGGAGCGAGCGCTGCCGCTCGTCGAGACTAGGCGACCTTCGGAAAGCCAGCCACCCCGTGGCATCGAGGAGGAGGAGGTCGAGCGCGGCGAGAGCCAGTGCCACCAGGATGCCGAAGCCGTGCAGGGGCAGAGCGGAGGCGAGCAGCGCCGTGACGGCGAGGGTCGCCATTACCAGGGCGCACCGGACCGTCCGGGGCGCGGGCCGAGTCGGCGTGGCGTGCGCGGGACCGCTCACGCGATCACCTCCGCACGCCCGTTCCTGTCGATGATGACCTGAACCGTCAGCCGGCGGCTGAGGAATGGGAGCAGGGTCGGGGAGACGGTGCCCCGCCAGGTGAAGACGAGTGAGCCGTCGGGGCCGGCGGCGGTGGTCGGGCCGCACTGGGTGCCCGCCACGGTGACGAACGCCTGGCTCTCCCAGCAGTCGGAGTAGCTGGTGGCGGGGGGCTCGAACGCCCGGTGACCGTCCCAGCAGGCGTAGGCGGTGGCTGAGATCTGCGCGGTGACGCCCCAACCCACGGTCACCGTGGTCGTGGGGTTGGCACACCAGCTCGCCGGCGTCTGCTCCTCACCGGCGGGGCCGGAGCCCGGGGAGCCGCTCAACACCGGCGCCGGCGTGGTTCCTGTCGAGAGCAGCGGCGAGGTGCGCAGCGGAAGCACCAGCAGAGCGATGGATGCCAGCAGCGGGATGGCGAACACAAGCACCACCAGCGCCACCGCGACGCGGGCCTGCGCAT
Organism: Chloroflexota bacterium; assembly: GCA_003491925.1. GTDB lineage: Bacteria > Chloroflexota > Dormibacteria > Aeolococcales > Aeolococcaceae > Changshengia. The sequence goes on along the minus strand of DNAU01000163.1, from coordinate 3,332 downwards.
TGGCGCGCCGGGGCGGTGCGGGGGCGTTGGGATCCGGCGGGGGAGGGGCGGGCTCGATGAAGGCCAGGACCATGGCAGGCAGGACGAGGAGCAGCTCCACGAGGACGAACAGCCCACCGCTGCTGAAAACGTGCTCGACCCACTCCCGGCTCGGCGGCGAGACGACGTCGGCGACCAGGAAGACCCCGACCGCGGCGGCGAACACCGGATAGCTGCCGCGGTGGGCGCGGTTGCGCAGTGCCTCCTGGCGCTCGTCGATCCACCCCTCGGGAGCCGTGGCGATCCGCTGGGTCGCGGTGCCCAGGGCGATGTTGAGGAGCACGAGCAGGAGCAGCAGCGCGAGGGTGGCGGAACCGAGCTGGAGGCCGGGGGACGAGGTGGCGACCACGCCCACGCAGTCGACGGCGATGCCGGCGACCACCGCCCGGCGGACGGCGCGGCGGCTGAGCCAGCTCCCCGGCTCCCGGCGGACCCCGGCGACCACCGTCCAGGTGACCAGCACCAGCAGGAGATACCCGAGCAGCGGGAGGGGTGTCGTGAGGCCGTTGTCGTTGTCGGGGGTGACCACGAGGCCCGCGAGGAGCAGGAGAACGCCCACCGCGCCGGCCACCAGCGGGGTCATCCGGCCCACCCCGAGCGAGAGCCCGTGGCGCGGGGTCTGGCTGGGGGTGGTGCTCATCGCCGTCCCCCTTGGGTGAGCTCGTCAGGGCTGGGGGCCGGGCCCGGCGCCGCCGCGTCCTCCTGGCGCTGGCGCCCGTACAGCTCCTCGCTCATCGGCCGGAGAGGGGTGCGCGAGAAGATCGCCTCGATCGGCAGCCCGAACACCTCGCTGAGCCGGAGGGCGAGCTCGAGGCTGGGGTTGTAGTCGCCTCGCTCCAGGTAACCGATGGTCTGGTGGTTGACCCCGACCAGCTCGGCGAGCCCTTGACGCGAGAGCCCGCGCTCCAGGCGGAGGACCGCGATCCGGTTGAAGAGGCGCGACGGTCCTCCTCCGTCCGCTCCCTGCCCCTGACCTCTTGTACTGAACACCGTCCATATTGTTGTGAGACTAGAACATTAAGTCAAGAGTTCATGACGTGCGGCCGCCAGCCCAGATGAAGGGGCCCGCCCGGCCGGGACGTGGCGCGGGTCGCATCGGCCATCCCCGACCCGATGCCGCGGTCCGACCCGTGCCCACCCTGCGCCCCCGCAGGACCCACTCCCGGCGGCGTCTCGCCCGCGAGGACCGCGTTCTCGCCATCACAAGTATCTGCTCCGGCCGCGGGGTCACGCATCAAACGCACCAGATGTCAAAAGGCCATCATCCGGGGAGCGCCTCCTCCGCGGCTCCGGGACAGCCGGTGACAGCGGCGTCACACGGAGACGGTGGCGCCCGAGCCCCCGCTCGCTCAGATGCCTGCGGGTCCGGCCTCCAGGTCCAGCTCGTAGGTGAGGTAGCCGTGTCCCGGCGCCCACTCCGCCGGGGGCCCGGCCCGAAAGCCCACGCGGTCGTACAGGCGGCGCGCCGCGACCATCTCCGGCCGGGTGCCGAGGGTCAGCCGGGACTTGCCGGCGGAGCGCGCCAGGGCGGCCGCGGCCTCGACGAGGGCGCGCCCGACACCACGGCCCTGGGCCTCCGGTGCCACGCCGAGCATCCGGAGATGGGCCTCTCCGGGCTCCAGCTCGCGCTCGGGGTTGACCTTGCCGGTCAGCTCGACGGTGACCGAGCCGAGGATCCGACCGTCGTCCGCGACCGCCACCAGCACGGTGGTGCGGTCACAGCGCCCGGCCACGTCCGCGACCAGGTCGAGGTAGTCGCGATCGTCCTCGCCGACGAGCGCGACGAAGCCGGCGCGGGTGGCCCTGCCCGCCTCCTCCCACTCCTCGGGCCGGACCGGGCGGACCAGCGGCCCTCGAGGTCCGCGGTCGGCCGTCTCGGCTGCCGCCTCCACCCGGGGGCCCGGTCGGCGGGCCGCGGCGCCCATCACTTCTCGGGGATCATCTCGAGCGCGGCGGAGTTGATGCAGTAGCGCTTGCCGCCGGGTCCGGGGCCATCGTCGAAGACGTGGCCCAGGTGGCCCCCGCAGCTCCGGCAGACCACCTCGGTGCGGATCATCCCGTGGCTCCTGTCGACGTGGAAGTCGACCGCCTCGAGGTCGGCGGGCTCGGTGAAGCTGGGCCAGCCCGACCCGGAGTCGAACTTGGTGTCGGAGCGGAAGAGCTGGGCGCCGCAGCCGGCGCAGTGGTACGCGCCGGTCTCGTGGTTCTGCCAGTAGGCCCCGGTGAACGCCGGCTCCGTCCCCTTTTGGCGAAGGATCGCGTACCGCTCGAGAGAGAGCCGGGCCCTCCACTCGGCATCGCTCAGGGTCGCGGGGCTGGAGTTCTCAGTCATGGCCGTTCCTCGGATCGCGGGCGCGCCCCACCACAGTACCCCGGCGCGCCATGCCCAACGCATCCGCACCCTCCCGGGCCGCGGCGCCGGCTGCGCCACACCCCGCCGTCGCGGTGGCCTCCCTAACCGAGCTTGCTCTCCAGCTGGGTGATCGTGGAGCTGCCGCAGACCGAGCCCGGCTGGTTGCCGGTGAGCTCGCAGATGCCGGCGGTGAGGTAGTTGGCGTCGCCGAGGATCGCCTTGGCCTGGTAGTTGGAGGTGTCGCCCAGGGACTCGGCGATCTGCTGGGCCGACAGCCCCTCGAGGAGCTCGGGGGGCACCGTGATCGACTGCCCGCTCACCGTGTAGTCGACGCTCGGGTCACCGCTCGCCAGGTAGCGGCCGCCGAGGTCGATGAACGGCAGCGGATTGCCGGACTGGGAGACGTAGGGAGGCGCGTCGTAGCTGGTGAGCAGCTTCTCCTGGGATGCGGTCGGCGTCTGCAGCGGGTTGCCGTCGCGGTCTGCGACCTCGATCCCCTGGAAGTCGACGTACGCGCTGGTGTAGCTGGAGCCGTAGAAGGAGAAGGTCTCGGTGTTGGGGTAGGCGTCGTTGCTCGCCGAGCTGGTGACGTGGAGGTCGGTGAAGGTCCCGACCCGGCTCAGTGCCACCACCACGCCCCAGCGCTCGAATGCGCAGTACGGGCAGGAGTCCTCGCCGAACATGAGCACGAGCGGCCTGCCGCCGGTCCCGGAGAGCGCCTTGGTCGAGCTGGGCAGCTTGATCAGGGGGTCGGAGACCCCGCCCGCTCCCACCGCCGCAAGGGTGGACGGGCTGACCCCGGTGACCGTGCTGACCAGGGAGGCCGGGGCGAGCGCATCCGGGCTCGCCGGCGGTCCGGACGCCGCCAGCACGATGAAGACCACGAGCACGGCGACCACCACGGCGCTGATACCGCTCCCCCACGCCCACGGGCTCTGCC
>DNAU01000346.1:7338-12287 GCA_003491925.1 Chloroflexota bacterium | reverse complement strand
TGGTCGCCGCAGCCAAAGAGTCGGCGATTGGCGCGCTGGGGACGGCGAAGTTCGATGCCGCATTTGAGGCGGGCAAGCGCTTGAGCCGCGACGAGGCAGTGCGCCTGGCACTTGGGGCATCGGAACACGTCGAGCTCCCTGGCGCCGCGGGCGCGGGCGCCGGGCCCCTCGCCAAGCGAGAGCTGGAGGTCGCGCGGTTGATCGCCGAAGGAATGACCAACAAACAGATCGCTGCCCGGCTGTTCATCTCCGACCGCACCGTCGCCACTCACGTCGGCCACATCCTCAACAAGCTCGGGTTCAACTCTCGCGCCGAGGTGGCCGGTTGGATCGGGCCACCACGTCCATGACCTTCCCCGACCCAGGTCGACCTGGTCAACAACGCGGTCGCGGCCGAGATACCAGGGCTCAGGAGCACGCACGACCTCGGGAGTCGAAGACCGCTCGCGATGTCGTCCCCGGTGAGTGGCCCTACTCCAGTCTGGTGAGCCTCTCTTGAAACGATCGTCTGGCCTGAGCCAGTGACGGTGGTTGGGGGCGCGAGCTGCGACCCTCCCGCCAGCCGCTCGACTCCGTAGAGCCCAGACGCGCCGGCTGACCCGCCGGAGACGAGCACCTCGTGGTCGTCGCTGCTACCCCCAACCGTACCCCGATGGCGGCGGCACGAGGCGGTACCCGGCGGCAATCAACCGCCACAGAACTGTCGTGATTCGTATTCGGGACGGCGCCCAGCGACACTCCGCAACACGCCAAACGGGGCCCTGGAAACCCTCGAGGGCCGCCAGCCTCCCGGGGTTCGCATCCCTCTCTCTCCGCCAAATCGCCTGAAGGCGCTTCCGCAGAAAGAGGTCCATTGAGCGATCGGTCGCGGGGGCGCAGCCAGAGCTGACCGTCAGACGGGCCGGCCACGAGCGCGACGAGCGTGGCTCCGAGGTGGTGCGCCGAGGACCAGGGTTCACGCCCATAACCGTCAGGCGACCGTGACGACGCCGTGCTGACGCTGGTACAGCCGCGGCGTACCCTCTGCATCGCAAATGGACTCGCTGGTCCGTCCGCGGATCGCCCGCCGGGTGCGCTGGGCCGGGGGAGGTGGCGGGTCGCCGGTCCGGCGGCTACTGCCGGCTGCTCTCCTCGCCCTGATCCCTGCCCTCTTCGCCGGCGCGGTCCAGGTTGGCGCCGACGCTTACCCCCACCTTGCCTGCACCGCCGACACCTTCGTCAGCTCCAACTCGTCGGCTCAGGCTCAGCAGCTCCTGCCCCAGGCGCTGGAGTACTGCGCCGAGTACAACCAGGTCATGGACCTCCTCGATCAAGCCGCCGCCAACGGGTGCCTGAGCGCCAGCGACCACTCCCAGCTCGACAGCCTGGTGGCCAAGACCTCCGCATTCGAGAGCAGCTACGGGACCATCTTCGTCACCGAGCTGGATTCCTGGTACGAGCCGGACGCGGAGGCGATCACGGTCTGCGGAGCCGCCGCGGGAAGCGCGGGCGGTCCCACCCCGTTCTCCATTGCCGTGGCCGGGCTTGCGGGCCTTATGGTTCTCGGTGCCGTGGGGCTGACCTTGCGGAGCAATCGACGCCGCTCCCGGGCGGTGGCGACGGCGGCGGTCACCACCGGCTGGACGAGCACCCCGGCCACGAGCTCTCTGCAGGGGCCGGGTATCGCCCTGCCGCCCCCGGCGACGGCGGGGCTGCAGGGCCCGGGGATCTTCCAGGCCGGCCTTCCGCCCTTCATCGGCGCGGTCCCGGTCGGTGCACCGCTTGGCGGAGCGGGCGCGTCGGTGGCGCCAGCGGAGATGCCGGCGGTGCGCGGCCTCAATCTCGCATGGGGACCCGACGGCCGGCCGACCATCTCGTGGCAGCCGCCGCAGCTGGACCCCAGCCGCTGGGGACTGAGCGGCTACAACCTCTACCAGTACCAGTTCACGGGCGGAAGCACGCTGCCCCAACCCCTGGCCATCGGCACCGTCTCACCGGCAAGCACGTCGGCCACGATCAACTGGACAGCCGCGAGCCAGACTCACATCTTCTCGACCGGAGGGGACGTCGCCGGCTGGGGGGTGCAGCCGGTCTTCCATATGATCGGCGGTCAGTTCGCCGGGGGTTCTGTGACGGGGCCGGTCGGTTGGGTACCCCTCACTGCGGGGGCCGGATGATCCGCACGTCGTCGCTGGCGTGGCTCCGAGGCCCGGTGAGCCAGGCGTGTGAATTGCGAGGATAGAGGTGACTGAGCGATGCGCATCCCGCTTCTGATCTGGGTGCAGGGCATGCCCGCCGACATGCCCAACTGCTCGCAGTATCCAGCCGCTTGCGCCAACTACAACGCGCAGCAGTCGGGGACGCTCTGGGTCATCCTGGCGGCGGTGATCATCCTTGCGGCGGTGCTGGGGGTGGCCACCGCGCTCTTGATCCGGCAGCATCGTCGGGGGCGCCAGTACCTGCCGCCTCCCCCTCCCCCTCCACCCTGGCCCGGCCAATTCTGACCGGCCAGTCCAGCGGGTGTGTGAGTGTCCGTCGGAGGGTATCTGTGGTCGCTGGGACTGACACTGCTCATCGAGGCGCCTGTCTATGCCGCTGGGCTTGCGGGCCTGCTGGGGGTTCGCGTGCTTCCAGGCCTCGTGGCCGGGGTCACCGTGAACCTGATCACCCATCCGCTCAGCTTTCTTCTGATTGTTCCCGCGCTGCAACCCCGGATTGGTTACTGGCCCGCGCTGGCCGTGGTCGAGCTCTCGGTGTGGCCAGCGGAAGCCCTCATGCTCTACGCGTGGCTCCGACGCGACCCCGGAACCCTGCTCGGGCTCAGCTTCGTGGCCAACGGCCTGTCTCTCGGCATCGGGCTCCTCAGGTAATCAGGAGGTGGTGGCGCCGAATCGGCTCAGTCGCCCACGTAGATGTCGAGACCGAGAGGTCCGTCGTAGCTGTTGCCGTCGGGGACGTGCAGGGTCACGACGACCTGGGTGGTCTCACCCGCCACCAGGGTGAAGGGATCTGACGGCGCGATGCCGCTGATCTCCAGCGGTTCCCCGCTGGAGGTGTCGTCGAGACGAACCGTCCCGCTGTAGTCGCCGCCACAGTACGCACCGTCACTCGCGATCGAGATCTGGAGGGTGACCGTGAACGTCCGGTTGGGGTCGGTGACATTGGGGCCGATCACCTGGCCGCCGGGACCGAGATCCGTGTTGGCTGGCAGACACGTCGGGCTCACGTCGGCGCTCGCGGCGTAACTGTCGACGGTGACATCGGTGATGGTCACACAGCCGAAGCAACCCCCTGGGTTGGGATTGCCGGTTGGCGTGGGCGTGTGAGCGGGAGTGGCTGGGCTGGTCTTGGTGGGGGTGGCAGAGGCGTGAGCCGTGCGGGCCGGGGAAGGGGTCGGGTTGGCAGTCCGAGCCGAGCGGTCCACGATCCGCGCCATCGCCACCAGCGGTCCGTCATCGGTGACCGTGGCCCGATATTCGACCCCGATGAGCAGGACGTCATCGTCCCCCTCTCGCCACACCAGCGAGAGCCAGTTCCCCTGGTCACTGCCGACGAAGCTGTAGACCGTCGCTCCGCTGCCGAGATCGGCGACCGGGTCCAGCTGCTGGGCCTGGGATTCGGCGGCGAGGCTGCTGATCGCACTGGCAAGCGCAGCCTGAGCGGCCGCGCTCGAGTCAAAGACCATGGCCACCGATTTGACCGCATCGGTTCCGGTCTCCTCGGGATTGCTCAGGAAGGTTGCCTGGTAACCGGCGCCACCCGGAATCCCGGTGAGAACGCGCGTGTTGGCCTGGTCGACGGTGTATCCGGTTCCCAGGTCGGCCAGGGTCAGGGTCAGACTCTGGGGGCTGATCTGCTGCGGTGTCGCCGTGGGAGAGGCCGGGGTCGGGACCGGGACGAGGCCACAGCCAGCGAGCCCCAGCGCCAGAAGCCACGTTCCGAGCAGGGAGCCACCCGGGCCATCATCACCCGACCGCATCGAGTGGCCGGCCCTGGTTGGGCAGGCGGGTCAGCCCGCCGTGCCGGTGGAAGTCCATGAGCTGAACCCACGCCACCAGGGTAGTACCCCAGGCGCAACGATCTGGTGGTGGGCCGTCACGAAGCGGCAGACAGCTCCTGCGACCACTCACGTGCGGATGGCCCACGCCGTCTCTGCTCGACGCCTACCTCTGGGTGAAGACCCCGGGCCAGTCCGACGGCCAGTGCGACCTTGCCGGCGGCGTCAGGACCTGGAGCGACAGTGCGTACACCCCGCCCATCTCCGGATGGCCGGCGAGCACGAGCAGCAGCTTCCAGGCCTCCGATCCGCTCTGGAGCCTCCAGACCGGGACGGTCTTCACCGACCCCGCGGCGGGAGCCTGGTTCCCCCAGCAGGCCCTCCGCCTCGCCGAGAACGCCAACCCCCCACTCACCTTCCCGCTGCCATAGTCGCTGGCCGGGAGGCCCACGAGGGACTCGCAGCCGCCGGGGCGCTGAACGGCAGCGCTCCGGTGGTCTGCCGGTGGCGGTTGGGCGGTGACTCGGGATCACGGCCCACCTCGCCAGGCGCCTGAATTGCCGGCAACGGCTGGGACTCGCCGCTCTGGACGGCAGCCATGCGCGGGAACCGGGTCAGCGGCATCGGCGATCTGGGACCCGGCATCGGCCAGTGGCTCCGAACGCCGCGGACGCTTCGGTCGAACGGCCCCACGGATCCGAGCCATTCGGCCGTATCCCGACCGCCGGGTGAGTGACATGGTGAGGAGTCGCCGGAGGGCTCCTCCCCCGACCATGCACGGTGGATGACGAGCGATGACGATTGTGGCTTCCGCCCCGAACCATTCGGTACCGGCCCAGCAGCCGGCGGGCTCCGATGTGCCCGGTGGGCATGACCTCCTGGCCAACCCGCGGCTCAACAAGGACGCCGCCTTCACCGAGCAGGAGCGGGCCGACCGCGGCCTGCGCGGGCTCCTCCCGTGGCGGACGTTCAC
>DNAU01000346.1:2772-7219 GCA_003491925.1 Chloroflexota bacterium | reverse complement strand
GAGCGCTACATCGGCCTCACCGCACTCCACGATCGCAACGAGACGCTCTTCTACCGGCTGCTCATCGACCATCTCGACGAGCTGGCGCCGATCGTCTACACGCCCACTGTGGGCTACGCGTGCCGCGCCTTCAGCCATGTGATGCGACGCCCCCAGGGCTTGTGGATCACCCCGGACGACATCGACCGCATCCCCGAGCTGCTGCACAACGCCGGCCGGGCCGATGTCCGCCTGATCGTGGCCACCGACAACGAGCGCATCCTCGGCCTCGGCGACCAGGGCATGGGGGGCATGGGCATCCCCGTCGGAAAGCTGGCGCTCTACACGGCGGGAGCGGGAATCCGCCCCGAGGTCACGCTGGCCGTCTCACTGGACTGCGGTACCGACAACCCCGATCTTCTCGGCGATCCGCTCTACCTCGGCTACCCCAAGCCGCGGCTGCGCGGCGCCGCCTACGACCGTTTCATCGAAGCCTTCGTGGTGGCGGTGGAGGACGTATTCCCCCACGCCCTGCTGCAATGGGAGGACTTCAAACAGCACAACGCGATCCGGCTCCTCGACCGGTACCGGCAGCGCATCCCCTGCTTCAACGACGACATGCAGGGGACCGCCGCCGTGGTGCTGGCGGGCATCATGGCGGCGCTGGTCGAGACCGGGGGAAAGCTGTGCGACCAGCGCGCGCTGTTCGTCGGAGCCGGCGCCTCGGGCATCGGCATCGCCCGGCTGCTCCAGGCCGCGATGCGGAGCTCGGGTGCGTCCGCGCAGACGGTGCGACGTGCCGTGGTGATGATCGACTCGCGCGGGCTGATCTTCGAGGGGCGCGACCAGGTCGAGGACGACAAGCTCCCCTTCGCGCTGCCCCACCAGGAGCTGGCGCGGCTCCGGCTCGACCCCGGCCCTTCCTGCGACCTCGAGACCGTGATCCGCCAGGTGGCGCCGACCGTGCTAGTGGGCACCAGCGGCCAGGCTGGCCTCTTCACCGAGGCCGTGATCCGCGAGATGGCCGCGCATGTCCACCGCCCTGTGATCCTGGTGCTCTCGAACCCGACGGCGAGCTCGGAGGCCGTGCCCGCCGACGTGCTCGCCTGGAGCGGCGGTAGGGCCCTGGTCGCGACCGGGAGCCCATTCCCGCCGGTCGAGGTGGAGGGCGGGCAGCGCGTGATCGCCCAGGCCAACAACGTCTTCGTCTTCCCCGGGGTGGGGCTCGGCGCCGTGGTGGCCCACGCCCGGGAGGTCACCGATGGCATGTTCATGGCGGCGGCATCAGCGCTCGCCGGGATGGTGACCCCCGAGCGGCTGGCGGAGGGGGCGGTCTATCCGCCGCTCACCGACCTCCGGGTGATCTCGCGCCGGATCGCCATCGCCGTGGCCCGTGAGGCCCGCGACCAGGGGCTGGGCCGGCTGGCGGCGGACGAGGAGATCGAGGCCGCGGTGGACGCAACCATGTGGGACCCGGCGTACTGACGCACCGCGCGGGTCAGCCTCGTGGAGGCGGATGCCGCTCCCTGCCCTTCGCGTCGGAATCGTTCGACATCCTCGTGAGCAATGTCACCTAGCCACATCCCCACCGAGGCGGGCCGCGAGCAGGCGCTGTCCGAGGCCGTGAGGGTGTTGAAGGGTGGCGGCCGCATGCGCGTCGTCGATGAGGGAGCCCGGCGTCATGTGGACGTCCTCCGCCGAGCTGGATGCACCGAGGCCACGGATCGCCGGCTCGATTGGCGAACCGCGTACGGCATCCCGGGAAACCAGATGATCCTGGCGACGGCGCAGAAGGGCCCGTCACCACCCGGACGGAAGTCACCACAGCCCTGACTCAGGCCTCCGGCAGCAGGCCCCGATACCGCTCGTAGGCGGCCCGGTCGAAGCCGACCAGGAGGATGCGGTCCCACGGCGACGGGTCCGCCCTGCTCAGGGTCTCGACGGCGATCCGTGCGGCCCTCAACTCGGGGAAACCGAACGCCCCGGTGGAGATGGCCGGGAAGGCGATCGACCGGGCCCCGGCCCCGCTCGCCACCTCGAGGGACCGGCGGTAGCAGGAGGCGAGCGCCGCATCCTCGCCGCGCCCGCCCCCCGACCAGACCGGCCCCACCGTGTGCACCACCCAGCGCGCCCGCAGCCGGTGGCCCCGGGTGAGCTTCGCGTCACCGGTGTCGCAGCCGCCGAGCAGGCGGCACTCCTCCCGCAGCCCCGGACCGGCGGCCCGATGGATGGAACCGTCCACCCCGCCCCCACCCAGGAGCGAGCGGTTGGCGGCGTTCACGATCGCGTCAACGTCCAGGGTGGTGATGTCGCCGAACCAGGCCTCGATGCTCATGGCCGTCGCCGATGGTAGGGGAGCTCACCTCATTCGCAGGCCCTGGCGGGCTTCCGGTGGGCAGCGGCGTCCCACCGCGCGGACGCCCTCCCGGCGCCAGCTTGACCCGCCGAGTGTCACCGTCACCTCCGAGAGGCGGTATACCTTCATAGAGAGGATCACGGAAGTCGCGTCAAAACAGCCGATATGGCCACCCCACACCGCCTCGTCCACCCCCTGGGGATGGTGACGCTCCTGGGCGCCGCCTGTCTCGTCACCTCGTCCGCGGGCGCTCTCTCGGTCGCCGCTCCTCTGCTTCCCTCGGTGAGCGCCACAGCCGCACCACCGGGTTCCGCGGTGCCGGTGGCCGCGCCGCCGCAGCCGGCCGGTCCACAGCCGGGAGGCCTGACGGCGGTCGCTGCGGCCGCCCCGGCCGAGTTGTGCAACAACCTGTCGGTGATCTCGTCGTGGAGCCTCAGCCGGCGCGCCGCCCAGCTGGTGGCCGTCCCGGCCGCCGAGACCGACGTGGCGGCGGCGGCACCCGCGGTGGCCGCGGGCGCTGGGGGAGTCGTCCTCTACGGCAGCTCCGCACCCGCGAACCTCGGCTCCCAGCTGGGGACGCTGGAGGCAATGGACGAGGGAGGCCTGGCGCCGCTCGTGATGACCGACGAGGAGGGCGGCGGGATCCAGCGAATGGGCAACCTGGTCGGATCGCTGCCATGGCCGGCCACGATGAGCGCCACCATGACCCCCGCGGCGGTGGAGCAGGCGGCCGAGCAGGTGGCCGAGGCCATGGTGGCGAACGGGGTCACCATGGACCTGGCGCCGGTGCTCGACCTGGCCTCCGGGCCGGGCCCCGACGCAACCCACATCGACGGCCCTCGCTCCTTCGGGACCTCCCCCACAACCGCCACGACCTTCGGGCTCGCCTTCGCGGAGGGGCTCGAGGCAGGGGGTGTGATACCCGTCGTCAAGCACTTCCCCGGGGAGGGAAGCGCGGATGGCAACACCGACGACGGGCCGGCGAGCACGCCCCCACTGGCCACCCTCGAGAGCGCTGACCTCCTGCCCTTCGAGGCAGCCATCAGCGCCGGGCTGCCCGCCGTCATGGTCGGCGACGCCTCCATTCCGGGGTTGAGCCAGGGGCCGGCAAGCCTCGCGTCCGCGGTCATCACCGGCCTGCTCCGCCAGCGGCTCGGGTTCGAGGGGCTGGTGCTGACCGACTCCCTCTCCGCCGACGCCGTCAGCGACCGCGGCATCAGCGTGCCGGAGGCGTCGGTGCAGGCCGTGGCCGCGGGAGCCGACATGGTCCTCTCCAACACCACCGACCCGAACACCACATTCGACCAGACCGTCGCCGCCCTGGTCACGGCCGTCTCGGACGGGGAGGTGCCCCTGATGACCCTGAACACGGCGGTGATGCAGGTGCTGGCGGCCAAGGGGGTCGATCTCTGCGCCTGACGGGCGCGCCCGGCCGCTGTGCCCGCGGGGCGTCCACCCGTCGACGAATGGCTACGATCCTGCCGCGGAGATGCGCGGCGTGATCAGCGTGACCACCGACCCGGGGCGGATCGACCTCGCCCTCGCCCATCGCTGGATCGCCGCCACCTACTGGGCCACCGGCATCCCGTGGGAATGGTTCGAGCGCGCGTGCGCCCACAGCCTGGTGTTCGCGGCCCTCGACGGCGAGGTGCAGGTCGGTTTCGCCCGGGTGGTGACTGACCAGGCCACCTTCGCCTGGCTGACCGACGTCTTCGTCGCCGAGCCCGAGCGGGGGCGCGGGGTGGCCTCCCGGCTGCTCGGCGCAATCATCGCGGACCCGAGGCTGCGAGGCCTCCGCCGCTTCGTGCTCGCCACCGCGGACGCCCATCCCCTGTACGAGAGGTTCGGGTTCGAACGGCTCGGCGACACCGCCGGACGCTTGATGGGGATCACGCGCTCGGCGGACGACCTCTACCGGGGCTGACCGCGGCGGGACCTCCCGGGAAGCTCGGCTCAGCGGGCCGCCAGCACCGCCGCGCGCTGCTGCGGGGAGAGGGGTTTCACCGCCTCCCGCACGGTCACCCCCGACGCCCGGCGCGCCCGCGGGAGCAGCCATTCGAAGACCAGCTCGGGGCGCCTTCGGGCGGTGTCCCGCAGCACCCAGCCGATCGC
>DNAU01000346.1:2384-2716 GCA_003491925.1 Chloroflexota bacterium | reverse complement strand
ATCGCCTTGCGGATGAAGAACTCGGTCTCGTCGAGCATACCGTCCGCGTACCGCGCGAACCGGGCGAAGTCCCCGCCGCCTCGACGGAGCGGGACCAGCAGGGCGAGCAGCGCCGACCGGCGGATCCAGAGGTCCGGGTCGATCGCCCAGCGATCCAGCACCGCGCCCAGCTCGGGGTGGCGCTCGACCAGCCCGCCCACGACGACCGCGGCCAGCTCGTCGACCAGCGCCCAGGTGCGCGCCTCGCGGAGCAGCCGCTCCACCAGGCCGACGTCGGCCGCCTGAAGACGATCGCCGCACATCTCCAGCAGCTCGACGGCGACCCGGCGGCG
>DNAU01000346.1:0-2257 GCA_003491925.1 Chloroflexota bacterium | reverse complement strand
CACCAGGGCGAGCAGGTCCTCCCGGCCGAGCGCCGGCCGCCGGGCGGCGATCCCCTTCGCCACCGCCCGGACGGCGGGAACGCTCACCCCGAGGTGGTCGAGGTCACTCTTCAGGTACGCCCTCTCCTGCGCCGCCCGCTCCGGGGAAGCGCGGGCCCGGAGCTCCGCGTCGATCTCGTCGACGCCCCGGGCCGGGTCCAGTTCGCTCACCGGCGCCGGCCCGCCAGGCAGCAGTGCTTGTACTTCCGACCGNNTTCTTGCCGCTGCCACAGGGGCAGGGATCGTTGCGCGAGGCGGCCCGCCAGCGCTGCCGCTCGGCGCGCTCCTCGACCGCGAGCACTCCCATGATCGCGGCCACCCCCTGCCCGGACCGGCCCAGCCGGACCATCCGCTCGAGGTGGGGAAGCATGTGCTCGAAGGACACCCGGTACCCCTCGCAGAGGTGGTTGAGACCCGGCTCCCCATCGGGCGCAAGCGCGAAGCGATCCTTGGGACATCCGCCGTTGCAGAGGAACCGGACCGGGCAGGACCGGCAGACGGCGGGGAGGCTCGCCCGCTTGGCCTCACCGAAGGCGACCTGCGCCGGTGAGCTGACCAGCGCGCCGAGCCCATCGTGGGTGACGTTTCCCAGCCGGTGGCCCGGGTCGACGAAGTGGTCGCAGGCGTAGACGCCACCGTCGTGCTCGAGGGCCAGCACCCGGCCGCAGGTCTCGGACATCACGCAGAGGTTGACGGGAGTCCCGCTCACCACCAGGAGCGCCTCGGCGAAGTTCTGGACCGCGATCCGGCCCACGTCGTGGCGGACCCACTCGTCAAAGATCGTGCAGAGGAACCGGGCCATCACCCCCGGCGCGACCGACCGCTCGGTGACACCGCCACCCGCCGCCCGCTCCACGACGGGGAGGAACTGCACCCAGCGCACCCCCTCGTCGAGGAAGAAGCGATACACCTCGAGCGGCGCCGTCGCGGTGCGCGCGTTGAGGGTGCAGAGCAAGTCGGGTTCGATGCCGTGGGCGCGCAGCCGGGCCAGCCCCCGCATCGCCCGTGCATGGGTCGGGTTCCCCCGGCGGTCGGGCCGGCTGCGATCGTGGAACCGGGCCGGCCCGTCGACGCTCAGCCCGACCAGGAAGCCGTGGTCCGCGAGGAAGGAGCACCACTCGTCGTCGAGCCGGGTCCCATTGGTCTGCAGGTTGTTGATGCACCGCCATCCCGAGGGCAGGTGGCGCCGCTGCAGCTCCACCACCCGCCGGTAGAAGGCGAGGCCGGCGAGGGTAGGCTCTCCCCCATGCCAGGCGAAGCACACCAGGGGTCCCGGGCTCGCCTCGATGCACGAGCGGATGTGGGCCTCGAGCACCGCGTCGCTCATCCGGTAACGCTCACCGGCCGGGAAGAGGCCGGTCTTGCCCAGGTAGTAGCAGTAGTCGCAGGCGAGGTTGCAGAGCGGACCGATCGGCTTGGCCATGACCACGAAGGGCTCCGTCTGGCGAGACGCGAGCGGGTCTGTGGCGGCGGCGACCGCTGCGGGCGGGCTGGCGGGCATCGGGTTCATGGGCGAATGGGCGAGCGCTGATCATCCGCTCCTCGGGGTGGGCGTCGCGGCTGACGCCCGGGCCGCGCCCCTACCGTCCGGCGAGCTGCGGTACGGCCTCGTCGCCGGCCGGCGTGCCCCGCTGCTCAGCCGCCCGCTTGGCCTCGGCGACCTCGATGAGCAGGCCCCACGCGGTCTGGGCGCTCGACCCCAGGAGAACGAACACCGCCGTCATCAGCCAGAGTTGCGCGTCACCGTTGCCGACGACGAAGAGCACCCCGACGAAGATCAGGAGGGCCAGTCCCGCGAACCGGAGGCCCATCTTGCGGACCGCGCGCCGGGCGCCCAGGAGGAGGTCGGCGCCGAACATCCCCCGAGCCGCGCCAGCGGCCCCGAGCATCCCGGCGGCGCCCAGCCCCACCAGGGTCCAGCCCAGGCTCTGACCGTCGATCTGGGGCACCAGCACCACCAGCGCCACGATGAGGATCGCGATCAGGGACTGGAAGGCGCCGCGGGCGGTCGCCCGGACGTCGGGACGGCTGACCACCTCGTCGAGGTGGATGGAGACGCCCACGAAGAGGAGGCCCACCAGCGCGGCGGAGGCCCCGCCCGCGGTGGCGTAGAAATCGTGCCAGATCTCCATGGCGTCCCCCCCAGCCGCCTCGAAGAGGCGATGTCCCGTCCGCGTCCCTGCTCCCATCCTAGATGTATTTCCCAGGGACGTTGTTG
>DNAU01000166.1 GCA_003491925.1 Chloroflexota bacterium | reverse complement strand
CACTTGACCTCCACGTGATCCGCGGGATCCCGGCCATGACCCCGCCCTCCGTGCACGACTACCTGGCCGGCCTGGGTCGCGCCTGGCGGGGGCGCGGGGTGGCGGTCGAGGTCGGCTGCTGGCTCGGCGCCACGTCGCTCTCCCTGCTCACGGGTTTGGACGAGGTCGGCTACGATCTGCCCTACCACGCGTACGACCGCTGGCGCGCCAGCTCGGAGGAGGTCGCCAAGGCGCGGCGCTGCGGGCTCGAGCTCGCGGAGGGACAGGACCTGCTCCCGCTCTACCTGGCCAACGTCGGGGCCCACTCCGCCAGCGTCGTCGCTCACCAGCAGGATCTAGGCGCCGACTTCTCGTTCGAGTTTCCCGACCCGGTAGAGATCTGCGTCCTCGACGCCCCCAAGACGGACCCGCTCTTCACGAGCGCGATGGACTCGCTCCTGTCGCGCGCGGTGCCAGGAGTGACCGTGGTCGGGCTCCTGGACTACTACCTGTACGAGCGGCGGCCCGGGAGGCACGACCTCCTGGCGCCGGTCGACTACATGCGAAGACGCGCCGGCCAGTTCGAGCGAGTGTCGGATCGGCTGGAGGGGTCGACTGCGGCCTTCTTTCGGTGTCGCTGAAATTTTGGTGAGGAGGAACCGTACTACCATGCGCCCGATGTCCGAGATGAGAGTCGTCACGGTGGACGTGACGACCCGGTGCTTTAAGCAGTGCTCCGGCTGCACGAGGCTCGTCGGGCACGTCCCGGTGAGGGACATGGATCTCGACACGTTCCGGGCGGCGGTAGACTCCCTGGAGGGCCACCCCGGCCTGATAGGGGTGATCGGGGGCGAGCCCCTCCTGTGGCCCCACCTCGAGGCCGCCACAGACTACCTGGTGGAGCGGACGGGAGGTCCGGACGAGGTCGCGTCTTCGAGCAGGCTCGCGCTCTTGGCCAAGCCCGTGTCGCGCTTGACTGACTTCCTGATCGCCAACTACGGAGACGTCAAGGTCAAGCGCGGCATCTTCACGTCGCTGCCCCCTAGTACGATCCGCCACTGGGAGAAGATACTCGACTCCTACCAGTACGTCGGCTTCAACACCCACGAGAACGCCGGCCTGCACCAGCAGATCCTGGTGGCGGGCGGCGAGCTGCCGGTCTCCGAGAAAGTTCGTTACGATATGATCCAGGACTGCTGGGTGAACAAGTTCTGGTCCTGCGGCATCACGCCCCAGGGCTGCTGGCCGTGCGAGGTCATGGGCTCCCTGGCCCACGCATTCGACGGTCCCGGGCCGAAGCAGGGCTGGCCCATCGAGAAGGACTGGTGGAGGCGGCCCCCGGAAGACTGGGGTGACATGCTCAAGTGGTGCGAGATCTGCGGCGCGGCCATGGACGTGCCGCGCTTGCCGTCGACCTCGGACAGGGAGATCGTCTCGCCGGCCAACTACGAGCGGCTCCGCGGGATCGGCAGCCGGAAGGTCGCCCGGGGGGTCGTGGAGGTGATGGACGTCGCCTCCTACGACGCTGTCAAGTACAAGGCGACCAAGCACCTCGAGTGGTACCTGCCGTCCGCCGCCGAAGGGGTGGCCGACAAGACGACCCGGATCGGGTCCACAGCCAACAACCTGAGACCGCGCAAGCTCGAGTGCGTGATGGTCTGCGTGGGGTACTCCGACCTACTCGCGCTGACCCTGCCGTGGAACGTGCGGCACTGGGATACTGTCGTCGTCGTCACGGGTCCCGACGACGCGCAGACCGCGGAGGTAGCCGCGCGGCACGGGGCCCGCGTCGTGGTCAGCGACAGCTACCTGCTGAGGGGCGCCAGGTTCAACAAGGGGGCCATGCTCAACGCCGGGGTGGCAGCGCTCGACTACGACGGCTGGGCGATGTTCGTCGACGCCGACATCCTCCTGCCGCCTAACTTCAGGGAGACTTTCGCCCGTCACGTGTGGAACCCGGGCGTCCTCTATTACGCGACTCGCCTGCACACCCCGTCTGCGTCTCCCCTCAAGTGGGTAGCAGAGTACAAGAAGAACCCCGCCCTCGCCCGCTCCCTGCCCGTCGTCAACTCCGCGTCCAACCGGATGCCCTGGGGCTACTGCCAGCTGTTCCACCCCGCGGCCCGCGCCTTGAGGGGACTCGGGAGGAACATCTACTCAGACGCCTTCTCCACGGCGGCCGGCGTGGACAACCACTTCGCCAAGCAGTGGCCGGACCACAAGAGGCACCTGACCGACTTCAGGGTGATCCACATAGACCACGGCACCGAGACCGTGAACTGGAGCGGCCGCCAGTCCGCGCCCCTCGGCGCGGAGCCACTCACCGGAGTGATCGCCAGTGATGGTTGGATCCCCGTGGGCTGGCTTGACGAGCGCGGGTATAACCCCGTCTTCCCGATCGCTCCGGGAGGCTTCTTGAAGCTGATCCGGTGTGATACTGGGGAGAGCGTCGTAGTGGCGAACGACCGCTCGGCCGGCCTCCTGCCGGACTCGGCGTTCGGCGCGGACGCGTCGGGTGTCGGTACGATCACGGGGGGATCCGCGAGCAGGGCTGAGCACGCGTACCACTGGGGGATCGTGGCTCCGCGGCACAGGATAGAGGGTCCCTGCGCGGGGGGCAGGGTGGTCGTGCGAGAGCGGGGCTCCGAGTCGTACTCGGGCTGGGGACTGGGCCACGTGCTGCCCGACGCGGATCGTCAGGGGTACGCCTGGGACGGGGCCGCGATAGGCGCGACCAAGTTCGAGGTGTTTCGGAAGACGACGCTGTCGCCGGACGACGTGTCGGTGCTATCGTGAAGGCCGCCATGCGAGGTCGAGACGTGAGCCTCAAGTACGTGAAGCTGCCCGAGGCGGAGGCTGTCGGCGACGCTCCCTCCCTGTCCCTGCACCTGCTCGTCGAGGGGGAGAGAGGATCGCTGCTCGGGCTGCTAGAGAGGGTACTGCCGCGCGTCTCCGAGGTGCGAGCTGTCGTGGTCGGGCAGGAGGGCGCAGTCGTGGCGTCTCTGCTGTCCTCCGCCCAGCTGCCTCTCGGCCACGACGTCCAGGAGGTGTCGGCCGCCTCGCACCCCTGGTTCTACGTCGACGACGTCGCGGAGACCTACCAGGTCGGGCGCCCACTTGATGGAGAAGTTTTTATGGGGCCGTTCACGGGCGGGCCCTTGCTCGCCGACCGGGCGGGGCTGCGCAACATGTCCTGGGAGTCGTCTTGCGCGTGGCGACTGGCGCTCGGCGCCCGCGAGATGATCGCGGATCCCTCGGCGCTCCTGCCCCTGCTCACGGTGCTGGATCGCATGGGCGTCGACCTGGCGAGGATCCACCACCACGTCATGGACCACGAGGGCAGGAGGACGATGGCCTCGATCCGGGGACTGCTCGGCCGGGAGGTAGACGACGTCTTCTGGGAGGGAGGCGCGCTCGAGGATCTCAGGTTATCCGGACGCACGAGCGAGGTCCTGCTCGATGACGTCCTCGAGGTCGTCGAGTCCCCGCTCGACCCGGGAGGAGACCCCGGATCGCGCTTCAAGGTCCTCTACCACGAGGCCAGGCGATGCGGGTGGGACGTGCCGCTCCGGCACCTGGCCCTGCTCGTGAAGGAGAGCAGGGGGAGGATGCCGCTCGGCTGGGTGCGGGGGTCCTTGGTGCCCGCCTACGTGCAGAAGTCACTGGACGCGGAGGAGAAGGCCTGGGTGCTGTTCCTCTTGGGAGAGGCCGAGGAGGGGGCCGACGAGCACGCCGCAGCCTGCAAGACTTACGACGAGGCCCTCGCGCTATATCCGTCGGCCGGGGCCGCGTTCGCGCTGTGCAGGGTGGCCTTCTTCCGCGGGTCGTGGGACCAGTGCGCTGCCGCCTACCAGCTCGGGCTCGCTAACTTGAAGCAGGTGCAGACGCTGGAGTGGGACATCGCGGAGGTGGACAGGGTCAAGGTGCTGGTGGCGCAGGCCCTCTCGCAGCTCGGCAGGCTCGACGAGGCCAGGGAGGTAGCGCATCTAGCCCTCGCCGCCTTCCCGCGCAGTCAGGGACTGAGGCTGTTCGTCGAGAAGCTGGGATGATCCCCAAGCTGATACACCAGATCTGGCTCGGCGAGCAGCCGATGCACCCGGTGCTGGCCGAGTGCACGAGGAGTTGGGCGGCCCTCCACCCCGGGTGGGACGTGATCCTGTGGTCGGACCCCACGGGACTATCGAGCGTCGGGAGCAGCATGAGATCTCGAGTGGACGCGGGTCCCGAGTACGCCGCGCTGCTCGCCAGGGCGTGCCACCTCTCGCAGCGGTCCAACATCTGGCGGTACTTGATCACGTCGCTCTACGGGGGCGTCTACGCGGACACCGATGTGGAACCCTTGAGGCCCGTCGACGACCTCGTTTCGTGGGGGCGCGCGGCCTTCGCGGCCCGGCGCAGCCTGCCCGACGGCCTCCCTGCCGTCTACGAGTGCGCGTTCTACGGGGCCGAGCTCGGACACCCGTGGGTAGAGCAGCTGGCGGCCGACCTGCACACTCGCGACCCCGCGGTCCCCCTGTCGATGGGGGTGGACTACTTCACCCAGGTCACGGCTGAGCACCCCGGCGTGACGATACTGCCTAGGGACCTGGCGCTGTTCCAACCTCCCGACGACTGGGAGGCGGCTAAGCTCAAGGGGGAGGTTCCCGCGCTCTGCGACGCCGCGCGGCTGCCTCCTGCCGGCGCGTACGTCAAGCACCACTGGTCGTCGAACTGGTTTCCTCCTAGCTTCCAGCAGCTGCCGCGGTCTTGAGGACCTACTTCTGGGCGGGTCTGAAGCCGGTCGGGTACCAGGACGACGACCAGTGGTGCTTGGCCACCGCCTCCGGTCCCGCGACGCCGTTGTCTTCTGGAGAATCGGGCACCTTGGCCTCGCGCTTGTACTTGGCCCAGTCGTCGGCGCTGCCCTGGCCCGGGGGCCGGGACAGGACGTGTCTGCTGGTCAGCAGCGCGACCTCGGGGTGCCGCAGGGTCGTGCGGGTGAAGTACTCGGTCCCCATGCTGAGGGTCTGGGTCGGGTCGCGGTCCCGCAGGCCGGTGACGAGCTCCCCGGTCCACGGGTGGTCGGGCGCGGCGCCGAAGAAGGCGCACTCGCACCAGGCGTAGGAGACCTGGCGCAGGACGGTGCAAGCGCAGTACTCGTTGAGCAGGCCGCCGAGCGGTCGGAGGGGTTCTACATCGGTGTCCGCGTAGAGCCCCCCGAGCCGGCGGATCAGCTCGTAGCGCCAGATATTAGACCGCTGCGAGAGGTGGCAGGCCCTCTCCATGAGGTCGGCGAGGGAGGTCGGTAGGACGATCCGATCTCCCTCCCGGCGGAGGACGAGCTTGTCGGCCGGGTCGTCCTCCCACAGGAAGACGTCCCAGTCCGGGTTGAGCACCTTCCACCGGGCGTGCCAGTCCCTCATGAGGGGGTGCATGGGGCCGCCGCCCAGCCAGATCTGGTGCACCACTCGAGGTATAGCGCTCATCTCGGAGAGCGAGGAGGTTCTTGAGAAGTTGCTGTCCTGACTACTCCCCAAAGTCTTACTTGACCTACGGGGTCGGGATCTTGTTGCTCGCGACGAGGCTCTGCACGAGCGCGCTCACGGACGCCGCCACGGCGGCCGCGTTCTTGAGGGTCGCGCTGTCGAGCGTCCCCACCGCCGTGCCGTTCAGCTCGACCGAGCCGGTCTTGGCGAGCACCCGCAGGTGGTTCACCGAGCCCGGGACGGTGCTCGGCTGGCGGGTCTTGCCGGCAGCGGCCTTCGTGTCGTCCTGCCAGGCGACGGTCACGCCGATCACCTGGCCGTCGGGCGAGATGGAGAGGCCGCGGAACTGGGCGCTGTAGTTCTTCACGACTTGAGTCACGGGGTACCTCCGAGAATTGGGATTGTTGACTATAGATCTTTGGGCAGCTCGACGAACGGTCCGAGCAGCGCCAGGTCGAGCGGCGTGAGGTCGGTGCCGTCGATCGCCGTGGTGGGCAGGGGGTTCACGGTGAGCTCGCACTCCACGGCGTCGAGGTCCCTCTTCTCCGCCAGGTACTCCTCGTTGTGCTCGGGCTTGATGCTCCAGGAGACGGAGTCGTTCGTCTTGACCTCCGTGCCGAGCTTCTTACCCAGCTCGACCAGCGACTTGACGTAGTCGGCGAGCGCGTCGTTGGTAGCCTTGGTGAGTCGCATCACGCGGAACTTGTCGACGGTGGACAGCTTGGTCGCCGTCATGAGCTTCGAGAGGGGGCCGGCGCGACCCGGGAAGTCGCGGAGCTTGTCGAGGTCGCCGTACGTGCACTTTAGTGACATGGTGCGTATCCTACGCGTGAGAACGGGTTCTTGCATGCCTATCCGGTTGACACCCATTACTAGGGATAATCGGCGTAGATTCGTAGCCAAGTGAGCAACTTGGCTTCGGCGCGCGCACGTGCGTCGGCTTTTGAGCGATCAATGAAGTGCGCCGTTCGTTCGTAAACCTCTTGCTGCACCATTGGATCGGTACGCAGAGCATCTTGGATGATATTACGGTATTGAACTTCCCAAGAGGCGGATTTTATTGATGGGTGTTCATCCAAGATGATTGCCTTAATAGCTTTATTAGCACTGGCTGCTGCTATTTCTTGGACTTGCCAAGACCATACGACGGGTTCTTTGCATTTGGGTTTAGGAGGTGCCGATTGTTGAGTCATAGTTCTCCTATCGAATCAGTGGAGGGTGTGAACCGGATAAGCACGGGTTCTTGTCAATGCCTCGTCTGCTCAGCCTCCGCAGCCGGTGGCCGGGACGTCGGGCACGCCCGTCACCATACCCGTCACCGTCATGTTGACCGCCACGTTGCAATCCTCGGACGTCGCCGCGGTCCAGAAGTAGACGGTGTGGGAGCCCGCCGACAGCAGTCCCGTGCTGACCGTGAGGGAGTAGTTCTGCGTGTTTGCTCCGTACGCGGGAAAGAAGTTCAGCGTCTGACCCTCGCACACGGTGAACGGCAGTACGTTCCCACACGTCGCATTGTCCAGGCTGATCCCGACGGTGCATACGCCGCCGGTGGAGATGGCGTCGAAGACGCCGGTCGCGGAGATCTCCGCGTAGTTGGCACCGATGCCTCCCGCGGTGAACGTGTAGCTCGCCGCATTCGCACAGGTCCCCGCCGAGACGTAGAAGTATCCCGGTTGCGGGCTGGCCGTCTGCACGATCCAGGGCGCTGTGCTGACCACCGTGCAGCTCGGTCCCGAGCAACTCGTCGTCGTGCTGGTTGCCGTGTTGGTGGAGGTAGTAGTATGGGTAGCGGTGCCGGTCGTGGTGCTGGTAGACGTGGTAGTCACCGTGTTTGTCTGACCGTAGCCGATGCCGGGCCCCGCTACCTCCGTCGATATGACGGGAGTGTTTCCGGCCATGCACTGGTTCGCGCCGGGACCGACGAAGGTCTGCCACGAGCACGAGTTGGCCTCCGTCGAGACGCAGACCTGGTTCGACGACGAGGGATCTTCCGGCACGGCCCCGTACGCGCACTGGCCCGAACCGGTACCCAGCTCGCAGGCGCCCTGCGATCCCGACGTGGCCGCGGGCAAGTCGGCCGGCAAGATCGTCCCGGACGGGCACTGCGTCCACACCTGCTGGTTGTAGCAGGTGGCTCCCGCGCTGGATGAGACGACGGCGAGGGCGACCAGGACGACGAGAAAAACAAGTTTGCGCATGATCAGATCCGCATCTGCCAGAAAGGTGTTACTTCAAACGGGGCCAGGTAGCACAGGCTGAACCCCGTGTACGCCGGAAGACTGAGGGTGGGTGGGGATCCGGAGGGCAGGGCGATGGCCGCGAAGGGGGTGGTGTTGATAGACGAGAGCGTCGTGTCCGCCGCGAGGGTACATTCCAGGGTGGTGCCCGCCACGCAGTCCGTGGCGTCGACGCCGCAGAACGTCCCGCCTCCCGAGAGGTAGAGCTTGCGATTCGAGCCGAACCCCGTGAGGCCGCCGTCGGAGATGGTCAGGTCTGTGAAGGCGTCTGATGCGCCAGGTCCCGACGGTCCCGACGGTCCCGACGGTCCTGATGGTCCTGATGGTCCTGATGGTCCTGATGGCCCCGCACCGCCTGTGCCGCCGGTACCTCCCGTACTACCCGTTCCGCCCGACGGGCCGCTCGGTCCAGATGGTCCTGATGGCCCAGATGGTCCCGATGGTCCTGCGCCGCCGGTGCCGCCCGTTCCTCCTGTTCCGCCTGACGGTCCTGACGGTCCTGACGGTCCGACTCCGCCGGTACCGCCGGTGCCACCCGTACCACCTGTTCCGCCCGGTGGACCGCTCGGTCCGGACGGTCCGGAGGGTCCTGACGGTCCGGCTCCGCCGGTACCGCCGGTGCCGCCCGTACCACCTGTTCCACCTGATGGACCGCTCGGTCCGGATGGTCCTACCCCGCCAGCTGGGCCGCTCGGTCCAGAAGGTCCCGAAGGGCCACCGGGAGATCCGCTGGGCCCCGATGGGCCTGACGGACCCGACGGGCCCGACGGGCCCGACGGTCCCGAAGGACCTGTCGGACCTGTCGGACCTGTAGGTCCCGTGGATCCGGAGCCGGTTGCCTGCAATCGTCCGCCCATGGTCACGGTCACGCTGCCGGTCACGATCCCCGACACGCGCAGTCGCACGTACCGCACTTTCGCCGGCGTCGTGAGCGGCGCGAGCTCGAGGACGGGCGGAGCTCCCAGGGGGAGCTCGCCCGGGTTCCAGGCCCCGACGGGGTTGAACTCCACCCCGTCGA
>DNAU01000148.1 GCA_003491925.1 Chloroflexota bacterium | reverse complement strand
GCGACCATGGACGAGCTGCTGACCGGGGCCGAGAACCTGGAGACCATCGGGCGCTTCTGCCACCTGGGGGCCGCCACGTCGCGGCGGCGCAGTCGCGCGCTGCTCGAGCAGTTCGACCTGGTGGATGCCGGCAACCAGCTGGTGAAGCGCTATTCGGGTGGCATGAGGCGGCGCCTCGACCTGGCCGCCAGCCTCATCCACGAGCCCGAGGTGCTCTTCCTCGACGAGCCGACCACCGGCCTGGACCCGGTCAGCCGCGCCGAGATGTGGACGTCGATCCGCAGCCTGGTGTCGGGGGGGACCACGGTCCTGCTGACCACCCAGTACCTGGACGAGGCCGACCGGCTCGCCGACACCATCGTGGTCATCGATCGTGGCCTGGTGGTCGCGGAGGGGACCCCGGAACAGCTCAAGGCGTCGATCGGCCGGCCCTTCGTCAGGGTCACCCTCACGGAGGCGGACCCCGCTGCGCTGGAGCAGGTCGGGCGGCTGCTCGGTGAGGGCGCCGAGGTGCGCGGAAGGTCGGTGAGCGCGCCTGCCAGCGACGGCCTGGCCACCCTCGACCAGGTGGTGGTCCGGCTTCGGGACCTCGGCGTGCCCGTCCACGAGGTCGGGCTGGAGCACCCCAGCCTCGACGAGGTGTTCAGCGCGGTCACCGACCACTCCCACCATCCGGGGGCGCATCCGGCGACGGCGGAGGGGGGCGGGGCATGAGCGACACCGCGGTGCGGACCGAGCGGCGGCTGCTCGGAGGTCTGCTCGACGCCTACACCGCCACCCGGCGGTTCCTCATCCGGGGCAAGCGCCAGCCCGACGTGATCTTCGGCACTCTGCTCACCCCGGTCATCTTCGTGGTGCTCTTCGGCTACGTCTTCGGCAGCTCGATCGTCGTCCCCGGCGGCAACTACCGCTCCTACCTCATGCCGGGGCTCTTCGCCATGTCGGTGCTGTTTAGCGCCGCCAACGTCGCCGTCGCGGTGGCCACCGACATGAGCGAGGGCGTCGTCGACCGCTTCCGGACCCTGCCCATCGCCCGCTCCGCGATCATCATCGGTCGGTCGCTGTCCACCATGCTGCTGGGGATCCCGGTGCTGGTGGTGATGATCGCCTGCGGCCTCGCGGTGGGGTGGCGCCCCGTGGACGGGCTGGGCAACGCGGTGCTCGCCTTCCTGCTCTTCGAGCTGTTCGGGTTCGCGATCGGCTGGCTCGGCATCCTGGTCGGGCTGCTCGCCGGCTCGCCTCAGGCGGCCGACGTCATCATCAACATCCCGATCTTCCTGATGGGCTTCATCTCCAGTGTCTTCGTCGACCCCGCCAACATGCCCGTCTGGCTGCGTGTCATCGCCTACTGGAACCCGATGTCGGCGCTGGTGACGGCGGGCCGCCAGCTCTTCGGCAACACCATCGGGCCGCCGCCCTCCGGGGTCTGGTCGCTCGAGCACCCGATCGCGACCACCTTCGGGCTGGCGATGGTGATCATCATCGTCGTGACCCCGATCTGCGTGCGGCGGTACAGCCACAGCATCCGGTGAGCGCCCCCGCGGTGGCCGATCCGGACCCGGCCGCGGCCCGGCTCAGACCTGGATCGGCGGGTAGCGAGAAGCAGACCGTGGGATGAGATGAGGGTGGCCACTCACCGATCCAGGTCAGAACCCCGGGAAGATCGCGCGCAGGTCGCCGAGGGTGAGGACGGACGAGTCGAGCTCGAGCGGCGGGGTGT
Source organism: Chloroflexota bacterium (assembly GCA_003491925.1). GTDB lineage: Bacteria > Chloroflexota > Dormibacteria > Aeolococcales > Aeolococcaceae > Changshengia. The sequence continues at coordinate 11,528 of DNAU01000148.1, read as the reverse complement.
GGGCCGGGTCGAGTCGCCCGTACACGAGCCGGAAGAGCGCCTCGGCGGGCAGGCGCAGCGAGCCGCTTGCGGGCGGGCCCGCAAAGGGCTCGAGACGCACCCCGTCGGCGATCATCGCGAAGCGGCGCTCGGGATCGCTCGTCGACACCTCCAGCGTCACCGGGTGATCGAGTGGCCGGCCGACCCGGGGGGCCATCTCCGGCAGGAAGTCGACGAGCTGGGCGATGGCGTCAGCGGCGACGGTCGCCGCCGGGTCCAGGGCGACCGCGACGTCCCAGGTGTGGACCGCGTGCTCGGAGAGGCGGGCCCGCAGCATGCCGGCGGCGTCGAGGTCCCGGCCGAAGGCGGCCACACGGAAGCCCGCCAGCCGGCCGGTGTCGAGAGCCTCCAGGTGCCGGACCAGACGTTTGTTGGCGGCGATGCACTCGCTCGCCTGGGTCTCGGGCGGCAGGCCGTCCCACCGTTCCCAGATCGGGAGCATGGTGTCGCGCCCGGGAGCCTCGCCTCCGGAGAGACCGGCGTCGGTGAGCAGTGTGAAGAGCTCGGCCTGGCTGCCCAGATGGGAGAGCACCTGGGCCACCGTCCACTCGCTCGCGTAGGAGGGGCCGGTCAGCTGGGCCGGGGTGAGCGTCCCGACGAGCGCCGCCAGCCGCTCGTGCGAGCTGCGCACCGCGACCACCAGGGCAGCGGGGTCGGGCGCGGAGGTGGCACCGCTCATGACTGGGCCGCGCGCTCCTCGACGGGCTCGAGCACCGGCGCCACCCGGGTGCGCAGCGGCACCTCCCTGATCAGGCAGACCAGCACCAGGGCGATCATCGCGAGCGGGACTCCGGCCAGGAAGACCGAGCCCAGCGACTGGGCAAAGGCGTGGACCACGCCGGTGTGGATGACCGCCGGGAGCTTGTCGAGCACCTGGGGACTGGCGTTGCCGATCCCACCCGACAGGCCGCCCAGGTGGTACCCGGCGGGAAGGTCGAGGGCCAGCTTGGCGATCAGGACGTTGCTGAAGATGGCCCCGAAGATCGGCACTCCAATGGAGCCACCCATGGAGCGGAAGAAGGTCGCCGTCGACGTGGCGGTGCCCAGGTCCCGCTGGGTGACCGCGTTCTGGACCACCACCACCAGGACCTGCATGACCCCGCCGAGCCCGAGCCCCAGCACCACCATGTAGGCCGCGGTGACGACCGGCGGGGTGGCCGCACCCATGGTGGAGAGGAGGAAGAGGCCGACGGCCGTGACCGCCGTGCCGAGGATCGGCCAGATCTTGTACCGCCCGGTCCGGCTGATCAGCTGGCCGCTCACGATCGAGGTGATGAGCAGGCCGACTATCATCGGGACGAGGAGCAGACCGGAGTTGGTGGCGCCCTGGCCCTTGACGATCTGGAGGTACTGGGGGAGGAAGACGATCGACCCGAAGAGGGCAAGGCCGATGATGAAGCCGGCAGCGTTGGTGACCGCGAAGACGGAGTTGCGGAAGAGGCGGAGGGGCAGGATCGGCTCCGCTGCTCGGCGCTCGACCACGAGGAAGGCAGCCAGCAGCACCAGCGCGGCGATCGCGAGACCGAGGGTCTGCGCCGAGGCCCACGGGTACTCCGTGCCGCCCCAGGTGGTGAGCAGCACGATGCAGGTGACCGCGGCGCCGAGCAGGGCCGCCCCCAGGTAGTCGATCCGGTGCTCCCGACGCTGGCGGGGGAGGTGCAGCGCCAGGCCGGTGGCGACCAGCGCCGCCACCCCGATCGGGACGTTGATGTAGAAGACCCAGCGCCACGACGCGTGGTCGACCAGGAAGCCCCCGAGCAGCGGGCCGGCCACCGTGGCCAGGCCGAAGACGGCGCCGAAGTAGCCCATGTACCGGCCCCGCTCGCGTGGGGAGACCACGTCACCGATGATCGCCTGAGAGCCGACCATCAGCCCGCCCGCGCCGACTCCCTGGAGGGCGCGGAAGCCGATCAATTCAACCATGTTCTGGGAGAGCCCGCAGAGCATCGACCCGACCAGGAAGATGACGATCGCCCCCTGGAAGATCCGCTGCCGGCCGTAGAGGTCGCCGATCTTGCCGTAGAGGGGGGTGGAGATGGTCGAGGTGAGGATGTAGGCGGTGACCACCCAGGAGAGCTGGGTGAGGCCGCCCAGGTCGCCGACGATGGTGGGCAGCGCGGTGGAGACGATGGTCTGGTCGAGGGCGGCGATCAGCATCGCCAGCATCAGGGCACCGAAGACCACCATGAGGCGCCGGCGCTCGACGGCGGAGCGGACCGGCACGGCGGGCGCGATGGTGAGCGTGCTCACGCGGCATCCTCCGCCATCGCGCTCGGATCCGCATGCCGCTCGAAGAGGCGCGACGGCCACCAGGTCCATCGCCCCACCAGCACCACGAACGCGGGCACCATGATGGTCCGCACGAAGAAGGTGTCCATCAGGATGCCGGCGGCGATCCCGAAGCCGACCTGCTGGATCTCTCCCGAGGACGGCGACCCGCCGGAGGCGACGCCGAGCACTGCGAAGGTGCCGCCGAGGACCAGGCCGGCGGTGGTGACGGTGGTGCCGGTGACCCCGATCGCGGTCTTGACCGCGTCGCGCAGGGGCAGCCGGTGCGACTCCTCACGGATCCTGGTCATGACCAGCACGTTGTAGTCGGAGCCCAGCGCCATCAGGAAGACGAACATGAGGAAGGGCATGATGAACTGCACCCCGCTCTGGCCTCCCAGATGGACGAAGACGAGCCCTACCAGCCCCAGGGCGGCCAGGTACGAGAGCACGACGCTGGGGACGAGGAAGAGCGATGCGATGCCGCTGCGCAGCACGATGGCGAGCAGGATCGCGATGATGATCGCGACCGTCGGGATGATGTGGATCAGGTCGTTCTGGGAGACGTTCTCGACGTCGTAGGCGAAGGCGTCGAGGCTGTAGACACCGCTGTCGGCGGCGCCCGCGGCACGGGCGGCGGCGGTCGTGTCCGCGCGCAGGGCGGGGACGTTGGCGCTCGCCACCGCGCTGCCCGCCGGCCCCACCGTGGGGACCACCGCGAAGACGACGGTGCGGGCGTCGGCGCTGATGAAGCTCGACAGGGCGCCGTACTCCTGCGCCTCCGCAGTGGGGATCGCAGCCAGCGCGCTCGGGTTGACCGGCCAGCCCACCTCCTGATGCAGGCTGGAGATCTGAGCCGCGGTCAGGGTCGGGCCCTTGGGCCCGTCGGGGTTGAGGGGCCCGATCACACCTCGGAAGCCGGGCGACGAGGCGAGGGCGTGCTCGGCGGCGGCCAGGTCGGCGGGGTCGGCGAAGACCGAGCCGGGGAAGCGCATCACCACCTCGGTCGAGGTGATCGTCCCGGCGGAGGGGAAGTGCTGGTTGAGCACGGCCTGACCGGCCGCGGAGTCACTGCCCGCGGGTCCGGAGCCCTCGTCGGCGAAGCCGGCGGTCGTCGTTCCCAGGGAGCCGAGGGCGAGGGCGGCGAAGATCCCCACCCCGGCCAGCGCAGTGACCATGGGGCGCCGCGCGAACCGGGCCGCGACCCCGCCCCAGAAACCCACCTGCGGGGCCGCCCGGACCCGGAGGCTGCTCGGCCAGAAGACGGCCCGGCCGAGGATCGCGAGCAGGGCCGGGAGCAGGGTGAGCCCGGCGACCAGCATCAGGGCGATCCCGATGGCGAGCGCCGGTCCCAGGCCCTGGTAGAAGCCGAACTGGGCGACCACCAGGCTGATCAGGGCGCCGATCACGATCAGCGCGGAGAAGGTGATCGATTCGCCCACGGTCTCGACCGCCCGCACCACCGCGTCCCGGGGGGCGAGACCGCGCCGGATCTCCTCCCGAACCCGGAAGACGAGGAAGAGGCCGTAGTCGGTGCCGGCTCCGAGCACGAGCACGACCAGGATCAGCTCGGTGATCACCGAGACCTGCACCCCGATGTGGGAGGCCGCAGCGATGACCGGGCCGGCCAGTGCCAGCACCAGCCCGGCGGGCAGCAGGGTCACGAGCGGTGCGAGCACCGCCCGGAAGGCGAAGAGCAGCAGGACGATGATGAAGAGGACCGAGAGGAGCTGGGTCGCGTTCTGGGAGTGGGCGGAGGCGGTGTCGCTGTCCGTGGCTATCGCCAGCTCACCGGTCAGGTGGAATTGCAGCCCGCCCGGTGCCCCCACCCTGGTGAAGTCGCTGCGGATGGAGTCGACCAGGGTGGTCCCGGCCCCGCCCCCGTACTGGGGAACGTTGGCCTGGACCAGTGCCTGCACCGCCTCGCCGTCGCTCGAGGTGCCCAGGGAGCGGGCGCTGGCCACGTTGGGGAGTGCCCTGACCCTGGCCAGCAGGGAGGCGAAGGCGGCCTGGTCCTGGGGGCTCAGCGCCGCGCCGCCGGTGGAGGCCACCAGGGTGGCGGAGGCGAGAGTGGAGTTCTCGAAGGGATCGAGCAGCTGGGCCGCGTGCATGCTGGGCGAGTTGGCGGGAAGGAAGCCGCTCTCGGTGTCCTTGGCCACCGAGCCGAGCCCCGGCAGGGTGCGCACGCCCACGATCGTCACCACCACCCAGACCACCACGATCAGGTAGCGGAAGCGGACGTCGAACCTGCCGAGGCCGGAGTACAGCCGCCTCACCCCGCGCACCCCACCACCGCCGGCTGGGCGATCCTGGCGAGCAGGCCGACCAGCGTCTCGAGGTCGGCGTCGCTGAGCGGCTCGGTGGCCGCGGCGAGACCCCGCAGGTGGAGCCGCATCAGCTCCTCGAACCGCCGACGAGCCGCCTCGGAGAGCTGCACCCGAACCAGCCGCCGGTCCTCGTCCTCACGGAGCCGCTCCACCAGTCCCAGCTTCACCAGCCGGTCCACCAGCTGGGTGGCCGAGCTGGGGGTGATCGAGAGCGCCACCGCGAGCTGGTGCATGGAGAGCCCGGGGCCGCCCTGGTGGAGCAGGGTGAGCGCCTCGAGCTGGGAGGCGGTCACCTCCTCCATGGTCTCCTGCATCCTGAGCCGTGCCTCCGGGGGGATGGTGGCCCGGAATCGGTGACGGAGAGCCGGCTGGAGGCACGTCAGGCGCTGCAGCAGATCCTCACGGGAGGGCACGGGCTGGGTCTCCTTGGGCAATCGTTAACTCCCCAGATAATCAGGTACCCTAAGTATGTGGCACGTGAAGCTCAGCGTGTCAAGCCGGGAATTCGGGCTGTGACCCAGGTGACCGTCCGGTCAGGGGAGCGGTCCGCGCTCCGCCCGCGGACGCCGGCGGGGCGGAGGCCGGCGGCGCCGGTGCTCGGGGCTCCGGCCCCTGGGCGCGCGTTGGCCCCCGCCCGAGCCTGTGGTATCATGCCTCTTGACCTAGCGCGGCTAGGTCTTATTTGTGTTGGGGCTTCACCGTGGCTACTGCCAAAGGCGGTTCTTCGATCATCACCCTGCAGTGTCCCGACTGCAAGGAGAGGAACTACACCACCGTCAAGAACAAGCGCAACGATCCGGACCGGATCGAGCTGCGCAAGTTCTGCCCGCGCTGCCGCACCCACACGCGGCACCGCGAGACCAAATAGCGCGGCGCGGAGAGGCGAGCAATGTGGGAAGCGGGCCCCGCGGGCCGCTATGCTGACCGGCCACAGGGGCGTAGCTCAGTTGGTAGAGCATCGGTCTCCAAAACCGAGGGTCGCGAGTTCGAATCTTGCCGCCCCTGCCATCGCGGGTCGGAGCCGACCGGGTAGGCCCGGCCGAAGCTTGGAGGTCGAGAGACGACGTGGCCAGACCAGTCAGGCCGGGATTGACCCAGGGAGCGACCGGTGGACGCGGCTCAGGCCGCCGGTTCGGCTACTTCCGGGGTGTCTGGGACGAGCTGCGCAAGGTCGTCTGGCCGACCCGGGACGAGCTCTGGCGGATGACCGGCGTGGTGGTGGTGACCGTCATCCTCTTCAGCGCGCTGATCGGCGGGGCGGATCTCGGCCTGTCGTACGCGGTGAAGCCGATCTACGGCCTCTCCAACACCACGACGACGACCACCACCACCCCGACCCCGGGTGCGACGACCACCGCCACCCCGGCGCCCAGCGCCGCGGCCTCCCCGAGCTCCAGCGCCTCGGCCAGCTCGGGCGCGACTGCCTCGGCGAGCGCGTCGAGCTGAGGGAGAATCAATCACTGAGATGACCATGAGCGACACCGGTACCGCGGTCCAGACCGACGACGCCCGCTGGTACGTGATCCACGCCTACTCCGGGCACGAGGAGAAGGTCAAGAACAACCTCCTCAAGCGCGTGGAGTCGATGGACATGCACGACAAGATCTTCGAGGTCCTGGTCCCCACCGAGGAGGTGATGGAGATCAAGGACGGCCAGCGCCGGAGGGTCTCCAAGCGGATCTACCCCGGCTACATCCTGGTCAACATGATCATGTCCGACGAGTCCTGGTACGTGGTGCGCAACACCCCGGGGGTGACCTCCTTCGTCGGATCGGGGAACAAGCCGGTGCCGCTCGCCGAGAGCGAGATCCGGGGCATCCAGCGCCAGGTCAAGGCCGAGGCCCCCACCAAGGTCTCGGTCGAGTACCAGGTCGATGAGAGCGTGCGGGTGGTCGACGGGCCCTTCACCGACTTCCACGGCAAGGTCACCGAGATCAACGCCGAGAAGGGCAAGCTCAAGGTGCTGGTCAACATGTTCGGCCGGGAGACGCCGGTGGAGCTCGACCTGCTCCAGGTCGAGCGGCTTCGCTAGGGACGGAGAGAATGGGCAAGAAGAAGGTCAAGACCGTCATCCGCCTCCAGATCCAGGCCGGCAAGGCCACCCCCGCACCCCCGGTGGGGACGGCGCTCGGACCCCACGGGCTGAACATCATGGAGTTCTGCAGGACCTACAACGAGCGAACCGCCGCCCAGGCCGGCATGGTCATCCCGGCGGAGATCACCGTCTACGAGGACCGCAGCTTCAGCTTCGTGACCAAGACCCCCCCGGCCTACGACCTTCTGAAGAAGGCGGCCGGGGTCGAGAAGGGGTCGGCGCGGCCCAACGTGGACAAGGTGGGGACGGTCACCGCCGCCCAGGTCCGGGAGATCGCCGAGCTCAAGCTCACCGATCTCAACGCCTTCGACGTCGACCAGGCGATGCGCACCATCGAGGGCACCGCCCGCTCGATGGGACTGACCGTCGAGCCATGAACGCCCCCTGGGGAGCCGCAGCGCAGCCGACCGCCATTTGAGTGGGAGGGCGTCACCGCCCGCCAGCACCACAGGAGAAGACGATGTCCCAGAAGCACGGGAAGAACTATCGAGCGGCCTTGGAGAAGGTCGAGAAGGGTCGCCTGTACGCGCCCCTGGAGGCGGTGGAGCTGGTGCGGGACACCGCCAGCGGGCGGTTCGACTCGACCGTCGAGGCTCACCTCCGCCTTGGCATCGATCCCCGCCACGCCGATCAGACCGTGCGCACCACCGTGGTGCTGCCCCACGGCACCGGTAGGTCGCGGCGGATCGCCGTCTTCGCCACCGGCGAGAAGGCCCGCGAGGCGATGGACGCCGGCGCCGACCTGGTCGGCGGCGAGGACCTCGTCAAGCAGGTCCAGGCCGGGCAGATCGACTTCGACGTCGCCCTGGCCACCCCCGATGCGATGGGGCTGGTGGGGCGCATCGGCCGGCTCCTCGGCCCGCGCGGGCTGATGCCCAACCCCAAGGCGGGCACGGTCACGTTCGACATCGCCAAGGCCATCCACGAGGTCCAGGGAGGCCGCATCGAGGTGCGCAACGACCGGCTTGGCAACGTCCACGCACCGATCGGCAAGGCCTCGTTCGATGATGCCAAACTTCGGGACAACTTCGCGGCGCTGATGGAGGCGGTGGTCCGCGCCAAGCCCCAGGCCGCCAAGGGCAGCTTCGTGAAGACGGTGACCCTCTGCACCACTCACGGTCCAGGCGTGAAGGTCGACCCCGGACAGGCGTCGAAGCTCCAGGTGGCGTAGCTCCCCTTGGCCGACCAGCCGATCCGCCTGCTCATCGTCGACGACATCCAGTCGACGCGGGAGAACCTGCGCAAGCTCCTCAGCTTCGAGGATGACATCCAGGTGGTGGGTACGGCGGGGGACGGCAAGGAGGGGGTGGAGGAGGCCCAGCGGCTCCATCCGGACATCGTCCTCACCGACGTCAACATGCCGGTGATGGACGGCATCCAGCTCACCGAGCAGCTCACCCAGGATCTGCCCTCCAGCCCGGTGATCATCATGTCCGTGCAGGGCGAGCGGGACTACCTCCGCCGGGCCATGCAGGCGGGAGCCCGGGAGTTCCTGATCAAGCCCTTCAGCCACGACGAGCTGGTGGCCGCGATCCGGCGCGTGTACATCGTCGAGCAGAAGAAGGGGACCTTCCTCACCCGGGCGACCGAGGCTGCGCCGGCGGCCGGCACCGGGCGGTCGGGCCCCGGGGAGGTCTTCGTCGTCTTCTCCGCCAAGGGCGGGGTCGGCAAGTCCATCATCGCGGCCAACCTGGCGGTCGCCCTGGCACGGGAGACGGACGCCCGGGTCGCCCTGGTCGACCTCGACCTCCAGTTCGGGGACATCGGCGTGATGCTGAACCTCAACCACTCGCGCAGCATCACCGACATCGTCGATGCCCAGGACCACCTGGACGCGGAGGTCCTCGACGACGTGCTCGCGACCGGGCCTGCTGGGATTCGGGTGCTGCTGGCCCCCATCAAGCCGGAGCTGGCCGACCTGGTGACCCCCGACCACGTCCGGACCGTCTTCACCGAGCTGCGCAAGCTCTGCGACTTCGTCGTCGTGGACGCCTCCAGCCATCTGGGCGAGGCGATCCTCCAGGTGATGGAGATCGCCAGCCGGATCCTGGTGGTCACCGGGCTCACCATCCCGAGCGTTAAGAACGCCCGGCTCACCCTGGGGGTGCTGGAGTCGCTGAACATCGACCCCGAGCGGGTGCTGCTGGTGGTCAATCGCATCGACAGCTACTCCGACTTCAACAAGGAGGCCACCGAGCAGTACCTCCGGGTGCCGGTGACGGTTCAGATCCCGCACGATCCGCGGGCGGTCGCCGACGCCTGGAACCAGGGCAAGCCATTCGTCGAGACCCAGCCGGAGGCGGAGATCAGCCGGGCCATCCGAGAGCTCGTGTCCAAGCTGGTCCCCCAGGAGCAGGCGGCCCTGGCGGGTGGGGACAAGAAGCGTCGTCGCGGCCTCTTCGGCCGCTAGTGTGGACGAGGGCTCAGCTCGCCGGGGTCACCGGGTCAGGAGTCGCCGGCGCCTGCGCGGGGCGGGCTCGGGTCCGGGCGGAGCCGGCTCCGCCGGCCGGTGGACCCCCACCGACGGCGCCAGGATCTCCGCGAGGGCGGTGACCGCCATCGCCACCGAGCTCTGCGGTTGGGCGAGGGCGAAGGGCACTCCCCGGCCGATGGAGGTGGCCACGACCCCCGGGTCGTAGGGGATCTCCACGGTCGCCGCCGTCTTGAGGAGCTCCTCCGCATAGGCCCGGGCCAGCTCCCCGGCCGCCTCCCGGTGGTTGATCACCAGCATGAAGCGGCTCGAGTCGACCTTGAGCACCCCCATCACCGTCTGGAGCAGCCGCGCGTTCTTCACCGCGGTCGCACTCAGGTCGGTCACCAGCACCACCTTGTCCGCCATCTCGACCAGGTCCAGGCTGATCTCGCTGAGGTGGGGGGCGGTGTCGACCACGATGCAGTCGTAGGTGTGCCGGAGCTCGTCGATGAGCGCCCGGAGATGCTGGGTCGTGACGTAGTCGGCCAGCTCGGGGCTGGAGGGGGCGGCCAGGACCCGGACCCCACCGGGGCCGTCGATCATGACCTCCGCGATCACGTCGCGGTCGGCCACCGCGTTGTTCGCGGCGAGGTCGGAGATGGTGCGCTCGGGGCTCACGTCGAGCAGCACGCCGATGTCCCCGAACTGGAGCGAGCCGTCGACCAGCGCCACCCGGTGGGAGCGGGCCAGCGCCACCGCGCAATTGACGGCGATCACCGACTTCCCGACCCCGCCCTTGGCGCCGACCACGGTGAAGAGCCTCCCCTCGCTGGAGGGCGTGGCCGCGGTGGCCCCGGTGGCCGAGGTCGCGGTGGGCGTCGCCTTGCGCAGCAGGAAGGCATGGACGCGGCGGATGGCCGATACCAGCTCGTCGCCACCGAAAGGCTTCTGGAGGAACTCGCGCGCCCCGGCCAGCATGGCCCGGCGGAAGGCCTCGTTCTCGACGTCCAGGGAGAGCAGGATCACGCCGGTCCCGGGCAGGTACTGCACCAGCATCTCGGTCGTCTGGATGCCGTCCATGCCGGGAAGCCCCGCGTCCACCACGGCCACGTCCGGGCGGGTGCGCAGTGCCTCCTGGAGCGCGGTGTCGCCGTCCTGAGCCACGGCACACACCACTAGGTCACCTTCCTGGCTCAGACGCCGGGTCACGTTCTCGATGATCCGTGCCGACTCGTCGGCGAGCAGCACGCGGATCACGGCCGAGCCATGCTCAGCCGCGCCCGACCGAGAAGCGCCGGCGGTTGGTCCGAGGGCGGGGACGCTCGGCCTCCTTGGCCTCCTTGGCCTCCGGGCGACCCTCGTTGCCGGCGATCAGATCCACTAGCGCCCGGAACTGCTTGCTGAACTCAGCCTTCGGCTCCGCCGTGACGATCTGGCGCCCGTTGTCGATGCAGTCATCGATCCGGGGTTCGAAGGGAAGCACCGCGGCCACCCGGAACCGGAGGCTCTCCTCGACCTCGGCACGCTGGAAGGTGACCTTGGCCCGGGTCTGGTTGAGGACGACGGAGATCTTCTCGCGGTCGACGCCGAGCGACTGGAGCAGCTTGAGGGTGACCTTGGTGTCCTTGATGGCGGGGAAGGTGAAGCTGGTGACCACGATGATCTGGTCGGCCATCTCGATGGCCTCCAGGTTCCGCTCCTCCAGGTGGGACGGCGTGTCCACCACGATGTGGTCATAGCCCTTGGCCAGCTCGCGCAGGATCGCCCTCAGGTTGGCGGTGTTGACGAGATCGGCGAACTCCGGGCTCGTGGGCGCAAGCAGGGCGCGCACCCCCTCGGGGCCGGTGGCCATCACCTCCTCGATGAACTCGCTGTCGATCTGATCCCCCTGCTGGGCCAGGGCATCGATGGCCGTCGGATGACTCTCGACGTGGAGCATGACGGCAACGTCACCGAACTGGAGGTCGAGGTCGACCAGGGCCACCCTCTCTCCGTCGGAGGCCAGGGCCACCGCGAGGTTGGTGGCGATGAGCGACTTGCCGACCCCACCCTTCCCCGAGAAGACGACCACGAGCTCGGCGTTGCCACCCGGGTGGCGCCGCGGCAACCGGGGTCGCACCGGTGCGATCGGCTCGGCATCCGGCTCGGCGGGCACGGGCGGCGCGGGAACCGCGGGTGCCGGCGCGGGGAGGGTGGGGACCCCCGGCCAGGCCGCCTGGGGCGCCGCCGCGGCGGGGGCCTCGAAGGCCGTGGTGTCGAGCTGAAAGACGGGAACCGAGGAGGGGATGATCGGCTCTTCGGGGGCCTGCTCCTCCGACCCGGCGACCCCGGTGGGGGCCGCGGGCGGAGGCGCCGCCACGGGCGGCTCGGGGGCGGGGAGAGGCTC
>DNAU01000256.1:8646-9603 GCA_003491925.1 Chloroflexota bacterium | reverse complement strand
GGAGATCCGATGAACGTCGGCTCTGCTCTCGGTCCGCTGACCAAGGCGGAGCGGCAGCAGGCCATCCTCGACCTGATCCGCGACCGGAAGGTCCGGACCCAGGAGGAGATCGTGGCGGCGCTGCGCCACCGCGGCCTCGACGTCACCCAGGCGACCGTCTCGCGCGACATCCGCGAGCTGGGCCTGGCCAGGGTCCACGATCCCGACGGCCCACGCTACGTCGCCGGCGGCGACCCCGACGAGCCGTCACCGGTGAGCACCCGGCTGCGCGCGGTCATGCGCGAGCACGTCCGCTCGATGGAGTTCGTGGCGCACATCGGCGTGGTCCACACCCGTCCCAGCAGCGCGCCGCTGGTGGCGGCCGTCATCGACTCCGCCCATTTCGAGGAGGTGGCCGGCACCGTCGCGGGCGACGACACCGTGCTGGTGGTGGTCCGCTCGCGGCCCGGCGCACGCCGGCTGGCCGAACGGCTTCGCGAGGCGGCCGGAGGAGGGCCCGCGGCGATCCGCGCCCACGATGCCAACCAGATGAGCGGTCACGGAGGAGTCCGGTGAGCAGGTCCATGAGCGGTCTCGGAGGGGTCCGGTGAGCAAACCCAAGCGCTGCGTCCTCGCCTATTCCGGCGGTCTCGACACCTCGGTCTCGATCCGCTGGCTGCAGGAGCGGCTCGGCTACGAGGTGATCACCTGCACCGCCGACATCGGCGAGGCGAAGGACATCGAGGCGGTCACCGACCGCGCGCTGCGCACCGGCGCGTTGGCCGCCTACGCGATCGACGCGCGCCGCCTCTTCGTCGAGGAGTTCTGCTTTCCCAGCCTGGCCGCCTCGGCGATGTACGAGGGCGCCTACCCACTGGCTACCGCCCTCGCCCGTCCCCTGATCGCCAAGATCCTGGTCGACGTCGCCCGCGACGAGGGCGCCGAGGCGATCGCCCACGGCTGCACCGGCAAGGGCAA
>DNAU01000256.1:0-8569 GCA_003491925.1 Chloroflexota bacterium | reverse complement strand
ACCGGCAAGGGCAACGACCAGGTCCGCTTCGACGTCGCCACCGCCGCCCTGGCTCCCGAGCTCGAGGTGGTGGCCCCGGTCCGCGATTGGGAGATGGGCCGTCCCCAGGAGATCGAGTACGCCCGCGAGCACGGCATCGAGGTCCCGGTCACCCAGGAGTCCCCCTACTCGGTGGACGCCAACCTCTGGGGCCGCAGCATCGAGGCCGGTCCTCTGGAGGACCCCTGGCGGGAGCCCGCCCCCGACGTCTTCGCCTGGACCGCCGACCCCGCGCAGGCACCGGAGGATGGGGTGGTGGTGAGCCTCGGTTTCGAGCACGGCATCCCGGTGACCCTGGACGGCGAGCGGCTCACCGGCGACGTCCTGGTCCCCCGCCTCAACGCCCTGGCCGGCGCCCACGGGGTCGGCAGGATCGACCACGTGGAGAACCGCCTGGTGGGGATCAAGTCGCGGGAGATCTACGAGGCGCCGGCGGCGATGGTCCTCCACACCGCGCACACGGCGCTGGAGACCCTGACCCTGGGCCGGGACGTCTTCCACCTCAAGCGCCGCCTGGGCGACGAGTGGGCCCGGCTGGTCTACGACGGGCTCTGGTTCGGCCAGCTCCGCAGCGCGCTGGCCGCCTTCATGGCTGTGACCCAGGAGCCGGTGAGCGGGGAGGTGAGGCTGCGACTGCGCCGGGGCACGGTGAGCCTCGTCGGTCGGCGCGCACCCGGCTCCCTCTACCGCGAGGAGCTGGCGACCTACGACCGCCGCCAGGACACCTTCGACCACACCGCGGCGCGGGGATTCATCGAGCTCTTCGGGCTTCCGCTGCGGACCCAGGCCCGCATCCAGGGAGCGCTGGAGGACAGCGTTCCCTTGAGCCTCGAGCGCAGGGTCAAGAGGCGCTGATGGCGCGCGTCAGGCAGCGCTGATGGCAGCGGGCAAGCGGCGCGCCCCCGGTCCGGCCCGGCACGTCCCCGCCAAGGTGTGGGAGGGGCGGCTGGGGGCCCGGACCGCCCGTGCCGTCGAGGAGTACACCGCCAGCTACGCCGTCGACCGGCGGCTCTTCGGCGAGGACATCGAGGGGTCGCTGGCCCACGCCCGGATGCTCCGTGAGGTCGGCCTGATCGGCGAGGCCGACCATCGGGCCATCAGGTCCGGGCTGCGCACCGTCCGCGACGAGCTGGAGCGGGGCGAGTTCCCCGCGGCATCTGCTGACGAGGACATCCACACTGCGATCGAGCGACGCCTGCACGAGCTGATCGGCCCCGCGGCCGGGCGGCTCCACACCGGACGCAGCCGCAACGACCAGGTTGCCACCGACGTGCGCCTCTGGTGCCGGCGCCGCACCGTCGAGCTGATGCTGGGCTGCGCGGGGCTGCAGGAGGCGCTCCTGGCGCGCGCGGGCGAGCACCGCCACACCCCCGTCCCCGGCTACACCCACACCCAACGGGCCCAGGTGGTCTCCCTCGCCCACCACCTGCTCGCCTACGTGGAGATGCTCCAGCGCGACGTGGAGCGGCTCGCCGACGGGTACCGACGCTGCGATGTGCTGCCATTGGGGAGCGGCGCCCTGGCCGGCACCACGCTGCCCATCGACCGGCGGATCACCCAGCGGGCCCTCGGCTTCGGCGCGCTCAGCGCCAACAGCCTGGACGCCGTCTCCGACCGCGACTTCGCGGTCGAGATGGTCTCCAGCTGCGCCCTGCTGATGGTCCACCTCTCCCGGTTCGCCGAGGAGATCGTGCTCTGGACCACGGCGGAGTTCGGATTCGCCGAGCTCCCCGACAGCCACGCCACCGGCTCGTCGCTGATGCCCCAGAAGAAGAACCCGGACGTCCTCGAGCTGGCCCGGGGCCGGTCCGGCCGGGTGATCGGAGACCTGATGGCGCTGCTCACCGCCCTCAAGGGGCTGCCCCTCGCCTACAACCGCGACCTCCAGGAGGACAAGGAGCCGCTCTTCGACGCGGTGGACACCACCCTCGCCAGCCTCGGGATCGTGGCCGACGTGGTCCGCCGGCTGCGCTTCGACACCGCCGCGATGCGGCGCGCCGCCTCCGACCCGATGCTGCTCGCCACCGACGTCGCCGAGCACCTGGTGGCGCGGGGGATGCCCTTCCGCGAGGCCCACATCCTGGTCGGGGCCGCGGTCCGCCGCTGCGTCGGCGAGGGCCGGACCCTCACCGACCTCAGCCTCGAGGAGTGGCGGGGGCTCTCCGACCTCCTCGACGAGGAGGTGCTGGCGCTCTTCGATGTCGATGCGGCGCTGCGCCGTCGCGAGCTGCCCGGAGGGCCGGGCCCGCGCTCGGTCGGCCGCGCCCTCACCCGGGCCGCGACCCGGGTCGCTCGCAACCGGAAGCTGGCGGACGCGCTCGCCGGCTGAGCGGCGTCGAGGTCGACCTCCTCGCGTCCTCGGTGGTGTCCCTCTCATCTTCTGGGGCGACCGACGTTTCGTCACGAATATTTCGTGACGAAATAGTTTGCCTGCCCCACGTGGCACACACCCTCCCGCAGCCCGGACGGAGCGATCCGGACACCGGCGCGGTGGACTTCAGCGGGGGCCGGGGAAGAGAGCGCCCGGGACGAGCGCCCGGGACCACGAGCGTCTCGACCGGGTTGCGGACGTCGATGTCCTCAACTGCCCTGACGCACAGAGGGGTCCCGTCAACCGTCCTGGCCCACAGAGGGGGTCCCGTCAACCGTCCTGACCCACCGGGGGTCCCGTCGCTCTCACGGACAGGGCGGGAACCCTCCGCCCGCCGGGATGCCGTCGCCTCCCTCCGGCCCCGCTACTCTGGGGCGATGGCGCTGCCGATCCTCATCGTCGGGGACGTCCAGGGCGACCACGAGCGCCTGGCCGGGGCCCTCGTCGCCTACCCCGAGGATCAGTTCGAGACGATCTTCCTGGGTGACTTCTTCACCGGGGGAAGGCCGGGGGACGCCGGAGGCCACCGGGCGGCGAGGATCGCCATGGGCCGGCGCAACAGTCGGGCCATCCTCGGCAACCACGACCTCCTGGTGATGGCGCTGGTGGAGGAGGGTCGGTACGGCGGCGAACGGCTGCGGGCGCGCGACGGCGAGCTGCTGGAGACCATCTGGCGGCGGCGCCGGGGCGACCCCGCCGATCTCGAGGGCCTCGGCGGCGATCCCGAGCTGGAGGCCTGGCTGCGCCACCTCCCGGTGATGCTCCTGCTCGACGACGGCACCCTGGTCCAGCACACCGACGACGACGACTACGCGGCTCTCGGCGACAGCGTGGAGCAGGTCAACGCCGCCGCCGCCGCCCTGCTGGCCCAGGAACCCGGGGGTGTGGTCCGGCTGCTGCGCCACGTGATCGGCCGGCGCGCATTCGACAACCGAGCTCGGCTGGACGCCCATCTCCGCCGCTTCGGCGCAAACCGGGTGATCCATGGACACACCCCGCATTGGAAGAGCTGCCCGGATGTGCGCGCTGGGGGACGGGTGATCGGCTTCGATGGCAGATTCTCCCGCCATTGGGGGCGCAACCCCGGTGAGGAGGCCGGTCCGGTCGGCGCCACCATCGCGCTGCTGCCGCCGATTCCGGGCCCCTCCTCTGAGCACCCTCAGGAGAGCGCGGCACCCTGACCCGCGAGCTGGAGCCGATCGCAGGCTGTCACCTGCCCGGGTCGCCGGCAGATACCTCGCTCAGGCGCCCGGTGCGCACGTCGTACACGAAGCCGCGAACCTGGTCTCGGTGGGGCAGGAACGGGCTCAGCCGTATCCGCGCCATCGACTGACGCACATCCGCCTCCAAGTCGTGGAACGCCTCGAAGGCGAAGGGCGGCCGCACGCCGGTCTCCTGCTCGATCCGAGCCTGGAGCTCGTCATCGCGGAAGCTCAGCATCCCGCAGTCGGTGTGGTGCACCAGCACCACGGCGCGGGTCCCGAGCAGACGCTGGGAGATGACCAGGGACCGGATGGCGTCGTCGGTCGCCACCCCTCCGGCGTTGCGGATGACGTGGGCGTCGCCGGGTCGCAGCCCGAGGAGCGCGTCGATGTCGAGCCGTGCGTCCATGCAGGCGAGCACCGCCAGGTGCCGGGAGGGCGCGCCGTCGAGAGCACCGGTGGCTCGATCGAAAACGGACGCGAAGGCCGCATTGCCGTCCAGGACGTCGTCGATCACCCCCATGCCTGCCCCCATGCCACCAGATTCCCTCGGGCCCGCCCGGGGATTCGCCCGCTTCCCGTTGGGTTGCCCGAGGGGATTCGCCTTACCGCTCGCCGGATATTCTCTCGGCGCGACCCGCTCCGGCGGGTGCCAGCCTTCCAGGTGCTGGTCGCGGCCCACCACCAGCCCTGCCTCGATGACCCGGTGCCGACCATGCCTCGATGGTCCTGGGATGGGCTGGTGACGCTGAGCCCAGCCACGGGCACACTTGACAGCTAGACCGGCACCGCCGGCGGCAGGTGCACCCTGGCAGAGGGCACCTGGGTGACCTACCCCGACCCGGAGGACCAGCGCGCTGGTCGCTTCTCCACGAACGCGGCGATGCCCTCGGCGCGGTCGGGTGAGGTGGCCGCCTCGCGCCAGGCGGCGTCCTCGAGCTCGAGGGCGGCATCGAGGTCGCGGCCGGCGCCGAGGCGGAGGGCCCGCCGGGCGGCTCGCACCGCGGTGGGTGAGTTGGCCGCGATGGTCCGGGCCAGCTCCAGGGCCGAAGTCCGGGCCTCGCCTCGGGGCACCAGCCGGTCGGCCAGCCCCAGCCGCACCGCCTCCGGGCCGGTCACGTGCCGGGCGGTGAGGATCAGGTCGGCGGCCACGCCCGGCCCGGAGCGGCGGACCACCAGCTGGGTCCCGCCGCCCCCGGGGACCAGGCCGACGCTCGTCTCGGGGAGGGCCAGGTCGGCCGTCTCGTCGACCACGATCAGGTCGCAGGAGAGGGCCAGCTCGAATCCGCCGCCGAGCGCATGGCCGCTCACCGCGGCGACGGTCGGCACCGCGAGGGAGCGCACCGCCTCGAAGGCGGCGCGCATCAGCGGGCGCTGCGCCAGCAGGTCGGCGTCTGTGAAGTGGGCCCGCTCCTTGAGGTCGGCGCCCACGCAGAAGGCGCGCTCGCTCGTCGAGGTGAGGACGGCCGCTCGCAGCGGCGCCGAGCGGACCAGCCGTCCGAGCTCGGCGCACGCGGCCACGAGCTGGGTCGCGAGCGCCGTCGAGATGGCGTTGAGAGCCGCGGGACGATCCAGCGCCAGCTCGGCCACCGGCCCGTGCTGGGTCAGCCTGACCAGGGGTTCGGAGCCCGATGCCGTCATGGCCCTGGCCGGGGAGATGGCCCCGCCGGGAGCAGGGCCGCGAGCGCCAGCGAGCGCAGCAGGGTGCGTGTCTCGTCGCCGGCCAGACGGCGGCTGTGGGGCGTGGAGTTGAGCAGGCCGAAGATGGCATGGGCGGCCACGATCGCCTCCTCGTGCCGCTCGAACCGTCGGGCGCGGATGACGGTGTCCGCCCACAGCTCCACGTAGGTGCGCTGCAGCCGGCGCACCCGGCGCTGGTCATCGGCACTGAGCGCGGGCATCTCGCGCGACTGGATGGTGATGAGCGCCGGGTTGTCCACCGCGAAGCCGGCATGAAAGTCGACCAGGGCCACCAGCGCGGCCTCCGGTCCTGCGGTGGCGGCGACCCGCTCCTCGGCGCTCGACAGCAGCCGCTCGCTGACGTCGACCAGCAGCTCGCCGAGCAGTCGCTCCTTGCTCGCGAAGTGGCGGTACACGCCGGGCCCGGAGATGCCCGCCGCTCCCCCGATGTCGGCCAGGGTCACCGAGCTGTAGCCGCGCTGGGCGAAGAGTCCGGCGGCGGCGGACAGCAGCCGCTCACGCCGGCTGCGAGGTGACGCCCCGGAGCCGCCTCCCCTGGCCCTGGTCGCGCCGGCCTGGGGCCCGGGGCGCGCCCCCGCGACGCCGCCTGCCGCTCGAGCACCGATGTTAGCCGCCATTCACGCCGCATGTTACTCTGGATTAACATCGCGGGTGGACCCGCGGGGGGTGGTTGACCGTGGCTGGCATGCGGACGGGTCGAGCGGCTGGCGGTGCCGAGGATGAGCGCCCGCCCGCCGGTGCCGTGCCCGCCGGTGCCGCGCCAGACGCTGCCCTGCCCGCCGGCTCGGCGCCACCGCGAGCGGCGGCCGAGGGGCGGGCCCTGGGCGAGCTGGCCGCCGAGCTCAGGGAGCGCCTGGCCCTGGTGCGCCAGGGTGGGGACGAGCGCTCCCGCCGCCGTCATCTGGAACGGGGCAAGCTGCTGGTCCGGGAGCGGGTCGACCGGCTGCTGGACCCCGGCGCGTCCTTCCTGGAGCTGTCGCCGCTGGCCGCCTGGGAGCTGTACGGCGAGCCCGTGCCCGCGGCGGGACTGGTGACCGGGATCGGACGGGTCTCGGGCCGGTGCTGCATGGTGGTGGCCAACGACGCCACGGTGAAGGGCGGCACCTACTTCCCGATGACGGTCAAGAAGCATCTCCGCGCCCAGGAGGTCGCCGCCGCCTTCCGCCTTCCGTGCTGCTACCTGGTCGACTCGGGGGGCGCCTACCTCCCCCTCCAGGACGAGGTCTTCCCGGACCGCGACCACTTCGGCCGCATCTTCTTCAACCAGGCGAGGATGTCGGCGGCGGGCGTCCCCCAGCTGGCGGCGGTGATGGGCTCGAGCACTGCGGGGGGCGCGTATGTGCCCGCCATGAGCGACGAGACCGTCATCGTCCGCAACCAGGGCACCATCTTCCTGGGCGGGCCGCCGCTAGTGCGCGCCGCCACCGGTGAGGTGGTCAGCGCCGAGGAGCTGGGCGGCGGCGAGGTGCACGCCCGGCGCTCGGGGGTGGTGGACCACCTGGCCGAAGACGACGCCCACGCCCTGCGGATCCTGCGCTCGATGGTCGCCACGCTGGGACCGCCCGCGCCCACCCGCCCCGGGGACGCCGAGCGGGGGGAGGATCGGGCCGAGCCCGAGGAGCCCGCCGACGACCCGGCCGAGCTCTACGACGTCGTACCCGCGGACGTGCGCCGGCCCTACGACGTGCGCCAGGTGATCCGCCGGCTGGTGGACGGGTCCCGGCTCCACGAGTTCAAGGCGGAGTACGGGGAGACGCTGGTGTGCGGATTCGCCCGCATCGCCGGCTACCGCTGCGGCCTGGTCGCCAACAACGGCGTGCTCTTCAGCGAGTCCGCGCTCAAGGGAGCCCACTTCGTGCAGCTCTGCAACCAGCGCGGCGTTCCGCTCGTGTTCCTCCAGAACATCAGCGGCTTCATGGTGGGGCGCGAGTACGAGCACCGGGGGATCGCCAAGGACGGCGCCAAGCTGGTCACGGCGGTGGCCTGCTCGCGGGTGGCGAAGCTCACCGTCATCATCGGTGGCTCCTTCGGGGCGGGCAACTACGGGATGTGCGGTCGCGCTTTCGATCCCCGGCTGCTGTTCATGTGGCCGAACGCGCGCATCTCCGTGATGGGTGGCGATCAGGCCGCCGAGGTGCTCTCGCTGGTGGGCGGTGAGCGGGGGGACGGTGAGGGCGGGTCGGAGGCGGAGCGCAAGGCGAGGATCAGCGAGCGCTACGCCCGGCAGGGATCGGCCTACTACTCAACGGCCCGGCTGTGGGACGACGGAGTCATCGATCCGCTGGACACGCGCCGGGTGCTGGCCATGGGCCTGGCGCTGGCGGCGGCGTCGCCCGACCCGGAGCCGGCGCGCTACGGCGTGTTCCGGATGTAGGCGGCGCATCATGGCCTTCGATACCCTGCTGGTCGCCAATCGGGGCGCGGTCGCGCGTCGCGTGCTGCGCACCGCTCGGCGGCTCGGGTTCCGCACCGTCGCCGTCTACTCGGACGCCGACCGCGACGCGCCCCACGTGGCCGAGGCCGACCGCGCCGTGAGGATCGGGCCCGCCGCCGCGGCGGACTCCTACCTCTCCATCGACGCCATCCTGGATGCGGCCCGGCGCCTGGGCGCCGGTGCCGTCCATCCCGGTTACGGCTTCCTGGCCGAGAGCGCCGCCTTCGCCCGGGCCTGCGAGGCGGCCGGACTGGTGTTCGTCGGGCCCCAGCCCGAGGTCATCGAGCTGATGAGCCGCAAGGACCGGGCGCGACGCCTGGCCACGGAGGCCGGCGCCACCGTGGTGCCGGCTGTCGAGGGGGAGGACTTCCGTGCGCTGGCCGCCCGGGTGGGCCCGGAGATCGGCTATCCCGCCCTGGTCAAGGCAGTCGCGGGCGGGGGCGGCCGCGGGATGCGTCTGGTCACCCGACCCGCCGACCTGGCGCCGGCGCTGGCGGCCGCCGGGCGGGAGGCGTTGGCGGCCTTCGGCGACCCCGCCCTCTTCGTGGAGCGCTACCTTCCCGAGGGTCGGCACCTGGAGGTGCAGGTGGTGGGGGACGGCACCGGTCGGGTCCTGCACCTGGGGGACCGCGACTGCTCGGTGCAGCGCCGCCACCAGAAGGTGGTCGAGGAGGCGCCCGCATCGGCCTGCTCGCCGGCGGCCCGCGCCCGCGCCCTGGAGGCGGCCACCGCGATCGCCGCCCGCGTCCGCTACCGCAGCCTGGGAACCGTCGAGTTCCTGGCCGCCGGCGACCACGTCCACTTCCTGGAGATGAACACCCG
>DNAU01000084.1:670-2982 GCA_003491925.1 Chloroflexota bacterium | reverse complement strand
GGCCGAAGTGCCCGCCACACTGGGGTACGCCGGTGCGGGCTCTTCGGGCGGGCCGGCGCTGCTCTACGGCCACTTGGACAAGCAGCCTCCGCTCGGTGCGTGGCGCGACGGGCTCGACCCGTTCGTACCGGTTCGCGAAGGGGACCACCTCTACGGGCGCGGCGCGGCCGATGACGGTTACTCCGTGTTCGCCGCCCTGGGCGCGTTGCAGATCATGCACGAGGCCGGCATCGACCACGGCCGGTGCATCGTGTTGATCGAGGCGTCAGAGGAGAGCGGGAGCCCGCATCTTCCGGCCTACCTCGACGCGCTGTCCGAGCGGCTCGGACCGGCCGGACCGTCCGTGGTCGTCTGCCTCGACTCGGGCTCCCTCACCTACGACCGGCTCTGGGTCACCACCTCGCTCCGCGGGCTGCTGACGGCGGAGATCCGAGTGGACGTGCTCACCGAGGGCGTGCACAGCGGCTCCGCCGGCGGCGTGGTGCCATCGTCGTTCCGCATCCTGCGCCACCTGCTCTCGAGGATCGAGGACGCCGACACTGGCGCGATCCTCCTCGAGGAGTGCAACGCGGAGGTGCCCGAGGTACGTCGCCGTGAGGCTGCAGCGCTCGTCGAGGCACTCGGCGAGGGTGCCGTCGACGGGTTCCCGACCGTGCCGGGGCTGCGCCTGGGTGGTGACAGCGCCGTCGACCGCGTGCTCGCGCGGACGTGGGCGCCGTCGCTCGCGTTAGTGGGTATGGACGGCATCCCACCGGTCGGCGACGCAGGCAACGTGCTCAGGCCGTTCACTACCTGCAAGATCGCGATGCGGCTGCCGCCGAGCGCCGATGCAGGGTTGGCTGCCGCCCGGGTTGGGGAGATCCTGCATGCCGACCCGCCGAGCGGGGCGAGGGTGACGGTGGAGGCGGAGGGGGCGAGGGGTTTCGATTCGCCGCCGATGGCGGAGTGGCTCGCGCAGGCCGCTGCTGATGCGTCGGTGGCGTACTTCGGCCAGCCGGCCGGCGCCATGGGCGAGGGTGGCACCATCCCGTTCCTGAGCGCGCTGCAGGAGAAATACCCGGCGGCTCAGTTCCTCGTAACCGGTGTGCTCGGGCCGGGGTCGAACGCCCACGGCCCGAACGAAATGCTGCACCTACCGACCGCCAAGCGGCTGACGGCGTCAGTCGCCCACGTCCTCGGCGCCTGAGGGTCAGTCGAAGATCGGCTCGCGGGTCCTGGTGCGCTTGAGCTCGAAGAATCCGTCCGTCCCTGCCACCAGCACTACTCCGTCCCAGAGCTTGCCGGCAGCCTCGCCGCGGGGGATCGGGGAGACGACCGGGCCGAAGAACGCCACGCCTTCGACGTGGATCACGGGCGTGCCGACCTCATAGCCGACCGCGTCCATACCCTCGTGGTGTGACTTCTTGATGGCGTCGTCATAGTCGGTACTGGTGGCCGCGTCGATGAGCTCAGGTGGGAGGCCGCATTCGTCGAGGGCCTCGGTGATCGACGAGAGCTCCCTGCGGTGCTCGTTGTGAAAACGCGTCCCGATCGCCGTGTACAGCGGCAGCAGCACCTCTTCACCGTGCTGCTGGGCCGCAGCCATGCAGACCCGAACCGGGCCCCAGGCCTGCTCGAGGAACTTCCGGTAGTCCTCGGGGATGTCCTTGTCGGAGTTCAGGTAGACGAGCGACATGATGTGCCAGCGGGCACGGATGGAGCGGACCTTCTCGACTTCGAGGACCCACCTCGAGGCGATCCAAGCCCACGGGCACATTGGGTCGAACCAGAAGTCGATCGGGGTTGGTTCCGCGTCGGTGGTCACGGTGTGTCTCCTTCTCGTCTCAGGGTTCCTGACTAGCCGGAGTCTTACCGGGAGATCCGTGCGCGACCGGCCGCGCCCGTGTTCGGGTGAGTCCGCTCGGGTGACGTCGCTCCGGTGAGGTCGCTCGGTGCGGTGGGCGGGAGGCGGCGGCCGTGCGGGCGGTGGTGCCCCGGCAGCGTGCGGGGGCGGAAGTAGGGTTTCCGGCGTGGAGCCGAGCGGACCGATCCTGCGTTCCGGCGCGTCCACGAGGACGTCCGAACGGTGACCACGACCACGAGCGTCGTAGCGGAGACGGCAGCCTCGCCGACCCGTCACCGCAGTGGCGCCGGACATAAGGCAGCGCTGGTGCTGGCGGCCGTGCTGGGGGTCGTCGGCCTCATCTTCTGGCTGTACGCCGCTTCGATCCACGCGAACCAGGGCGACTCGGACGGCGCGTCCGTAGTGCTGGAAGGGCAGGCGATCATCCACGGTCACCTGCTCCTGCACGGGTGGGCGCTGTCGCTCGACT
>DNAU01000084.1:0-617 GCA_003491925.1 Chloroflexota bacterium | reverse complement strand
TGTCGCTCGACTCCTTCTGGACCGTGGACGCGCTCGTCTACGCGGTCCTCGTCGCCATCGCCGGACTACGGCCGGGCCTGCTGTACGCCGGCCCGGCGCTCATAGCCACCGCCGTGATCATTGTCGGCATCCTCATGGCCCGGGAGAACCGCCGGGGCGCGGCAGCCATCGCTGGCGGCTTTGCCGTCGTCGCCTTGCTGGCCTTCCCGACGCATTCGATGGCTTCGTTCTTCCTCCGGGGGCCTCTTCATGTGACCACGGCGCTGTGGGCGCTCATCGCATTCTGGGCGATACGGCGCGGGCGTTTCGGGCTCGGATGGGCCATCGCCGTGCTCATGCTCGTCATGGGGGTGCTCGGCGACCTGCAGATGGTGGCCTACGGCGTGGCCCCGCTCGCCGCGGCAGGTCTCGTCGCCATGCTCCGGCAACGCGCATGGCGCGGTGGCATCGCCCAGCTGAGCGCGGCGGTGGCCGGGGGAGCGCTCGGAGAGATCGGGCAGAAGGTGGCCAAGGCCCTGGGTGGCTTCACGATCGGAGCCGCCAATCCGATCGCCAGCGTTCATCAGATGCCCGAGAACGCGAAGCACGTCGTGACCTTCGGGCTCGACCTCATCGGC